>JBAWDI010000460.1:0-2218 GCA_049590695.1 Bryobacteraceae bacterium | reverse complement strand
GGTCAAAACTTGCGCGTGGCGCCTAGGGAGGTCTCGAGCGCGATTCTCACAAGCTGGCTGCGTGTTCGCACGCGGGTCTTTTGAAATAACTGCTGTAGCGTGGCCTTCACCGCGCTCTCCGATACCCCCAGCCGGGCGGCGATTTCTTTGTTGGAAAGGCCCTCGAATATGCCCCGCAACACCTGTTGCTCCCGTTCCGTCAGCACCTTCTGAAAGCCGAGACCTTCGCGCCGATGGATTCCGTCGGCCATGAGGTGAATGACGCGCTGGTCCACCCACATCTCTCCGCTGGCCACCAGGCGGATGGCCTTGGCCAGGGTCACCGGAGAATTGTGCTTCAGAAAGATGCCCGACGCGCCCAACTGCAAGGCGATGGACGATTCGGCGGCATCCATTCCGGCGGTAACCATCAGGATCTTTCCCGGGTAGCCGGCGCGGCGGGCCGCGGCGATGAACTGGCTGCCGTGATCGTCGCCGAGGTCGAAATCCAGGAGGACGATATCGACGGGCGAGCCTTTCAGAACGTCCAGGGCCTCGGCGGATGTGCCGCAGTTGCCCACCATCTCGAAGTCGGGCTCCGAAGCCAGAAGGCGGCTGAGGCCCTCTCGAAACAGAACGTGATCATCGAGCAAGAGCAGCCGGATGCGTTCCCTGTTTGCCTGTCCGTCCATATTCCGTCTCATGGGAACCGGCGATGGCCAGGTCGATCACAAAAGAACAGCCTGGCGCCGCCGGATCGTGGCGAAGATCACCCCGAAAGGATCGCACAAAAGCGCGCGAAAGATAGAGGCCAAGCCCGGTGGAATCGGCCCCCTTCTGGAAAGGTTGAAAGAGCTTGTCGACGGAACCGATGCCCGGTCCCGAATCCGTAACCCGGATGGATACCACGCCATTGCCTTCCGTGACCGCGATATCGATTCTCTTCAGGCCGGCGCCCTCCAGGGCCCTCTCGCTGTTCTTCGTGAGATTCAAAAGAACCTGCAACAAACTGTGGCGATCGGCCCAGACCGCGGGGAGTTCGGCGGGGATCGCCCAGTAGACGGCAATATCGGCTTCCTGGCAATAGGGCTCGAGCACGATCTTGAGATCGTCGAGGGTCTCACGCAGGTCGATGCCGCCGATTTCGGAATCGCTGGCGCTCTGTTTGAGCTCCAGGGAGGCAATCTTGTTGAGCGTTTCGACCAACGATCCGAGCGCCTCGAAATCCTTGGTCCCGGTCAGGACGCTGCTGCGGACGAGGTTCTCATAGATGATCGCGATGGCGCCGCAGACGTTGCGGATTTCGTGGGAAACGGCGCCCACCAGAATTCGCGATCCGGCCATGAGCTGCTCGAGGCTCGACTCTTCCCGTTCCCGCAACTCCTCGGAGGCGTCGACCACCAAAGCGGCCAGGCGCGGGCCTATGGCCGTGTTGTAAGTGGAGAAGAAGACGTTGGCCGGGAAGACAGCGCCGTTTTCGCGCTCGCCGCGACACTGCATGTCGGTCCGGAATGCCTGGGGTGCCTCGCCGGAGAAAGGCACGCGTCCCAGGGCGGGGATGTAGCGGCGGATGCTTCTTCCGGGCAGTTCCCCGTCGGGCGCTCCGAAGAGACGGTGCGCGGCGGCATTGGCCCGCAGAATCACGCTGTCGGCGCCCATGGTGAGGATGGCGGCGGGACTGCTGTCGATGAGAAACTCCAATTGCTCTTCGGCTTCGCGCCGGGCAGCCATTTCCACTTCGACCCGGCGGAGGTTTTCCATGTCCCGCCGGCGGCTCCTGGCGATCTCGAAAGCGAACAGCCCCGTACCCGCCAGCGACGTGAACACCAGAATGTCTTGCGGCAGCGCCACGGCGAGCGTAAAGGGGAACGGGTCGAAGACATCGGACAGGAACGTGCAAAGGAGCGCCGCCAGGAGGATCTGCCAGCGCGGCAAGACCGTACCCACCAGCAGAATGGGAAACAGGTAGAGGAAGCCGAAGGCAATGTTGAGGTCGACGCGCCAGTCGATGAGGGCGATGATGGCGATGAGGAATCCCGCCCGGGCGAGCACCACGGGCGTGGACCCTTGCAGATAACGGAACATGATGCGCCTGCGCCCCCGTTTCGATTGTAGGAACAATCCCGGTTCCAAACCAAGCCCTCGGGCCAAAAGATAGGTCCCTCCAACCGGAAGATAGGCGCTTGCCGCGGCCGGGATGACGCCAGAATTGTTAGTGAAGCTCATTCCGGGCCGCGAC
>JBAWDI010000459.1:0-3097 GCA_049590695.1 Bryobacteraceae bacterium | reverse complement strand
AGCGCGATCGCCGATCTGCAGGCGGCGATGCGGGCGAAGGATATGGACATTAACAGCACGCTCGAGAACGTTCGCATGGCTACCGACAACCTGAACGATCTGACGGAGTCCGTGAAGGAGCGTCCGTGGAGTCTGATACGGATCAAGCAGCCCAAGGACCGGAAGGTTCCCCAAAACCCATGACGAAAACTCTGGCAAGTGCGAGCGTGCTAACCCTGCTGATGGCCGGTTGCGGAGGCAAGATCCTCTATCCGCACTACTACGCGCTCGATATTCCGCCGGCACCGAGACAGGCAGTGAGCGATACCCGAATGCCGGCCACGCTGGCGGTACGCCGTTTCGAAACTCCGCCCTACCTGCGGCAGGGGCGGATTGTGTACCGGCAGGCTCCGGCAGAAATCGGCTTTTACGATTATCACCGGTGGGCCGCCGATCCCGCTGCGACGGTGACCACGGCAGTGATCGATTCACTCCGCTCCTCGCGGCTGTTCTCGTTCGTAAAACCATATGACGGTCAGAGCCGGCCGGACTACCTCATGAGCGGGCGGCTCGAACGGCTGGAAGAGATCGATTACGGCGGCAGTATCCGGGTGGAAGCGAAGCTATCGGCCGAGTTGGTTGATCTGCGAACGGACGCCACCGTGTGGACTGGCGATGCGGATGAGACTCTGGAAGTCGAAACGCGCAATGTGACCTCGGTGGTTGTGGAAATGAGTCATGCCGTCCAAAAGAGCATTGATCGGCTCGTGGCCAGCTTGGATCAACAACTCCGTGCGCAGTGACAGGTGACGGGATGAGCGTCCGGAACGAGACTCAGGCCGCAGCGGCGGCCAACGGATTGACCTCACAGGAAGCCGAGGCGCGGCTCAAACAGTTTGGCCCCAATGATCCCGCCCCTTCCAAGCACCATTCAGCGGTTTTTGACTTTCTGCGCCTTTTCTTGAATCCTCTGGTATTGATATTATTGATCGCTGCCGCCGTTTCCGCATTTCTCGGAGAAGCGGCGGACGCGGCGATCATTGCCGTCATCGTGCTGCTCAGCACCGCGCTCGACTTTACCCAGACCTATAAGTCGCAGCGGGCCATCGAGCAGTTGCGGCAACAGGTCGCACCCACCGCCACCGTGCTGCGCGATGGGAAATGGCAAGAACTTCGGCGAAGCGATGTTGTCCCCGGTGACGTCGTACGCCTGTCGGCTGGAGACTTGGTACCGGCTGATGCGCGCTTGCTGGAAGCCCGTGACCTCTACATTCAACAAGCGGCGTTGACGGGCGAGTCGCTGCCGGTCGAAAAGCAGGCGAGGGGCGAGGAAGTCTCCACCAAGCCCGACGCGGAAAACATGGTCTTTCTGGGCACCTCGGTCGTCAGCGGAACAGCCAGCGCCCTGGTCGTCGCTACCAGCTCTAGAACCTCCTTCGGCGACATCGCTGCTCGCCTCGCCTCGCGCCCCGAGCAGACCGCGTTCGACCGGGGTCTGAAGGACTTCAGCCTCCTCCTCACTCGCACCGTGCTCTTCCTGGTCATCTTCCTGGTCGTGGTCAGTCTGGCCAGGCATCGGGATCCTTTTCAGTCCCTCTTGTTTGCCGTGGCGTTGGCTGTCGGCCTGACTCCGGAGTTTCTTCCCATGATTGTCTCCGTGACCCTTTCTAAAGGAGCGCGGGCAATGGCCAGAAAGAAGGTGATCGTCAAGCACCTCTCGGCGATCCAGAACTTCGGCGGCATTGATGTGTTGTGCAGCGACAAGACAGGGACGCTCACCAGCGGCAACATGAAGCTCGACCGGTGTCTCGATCCCTTCGGAGAACCGTCGCACCGGGTACTCACTCTGGCATATGGCAACAGCAAGTTCGAGACCGGAATTCGAAGTCCCCTCGACATGGCCATTCTGCAAAACCCCGAGCCGGTGGAGGCGGCGGCCTACGAAAAGCGCGACGAGATCCCATACGATTTCGAGCGCCGCCGGCTCTCGATCGTGGTGGAGCGGCAATCACGGCGGCTCTTGATCACAAAGGGAGCGCCTGAAGGAATCCTCGCGCGTTCGGTCGGTTATGAAGCTGACGGCCGCACCGCCCCTTTGGATGCGGCCGCGCTCGGTCGCTGCCAGGCGACCTATGAAGGATTGAGCCGCCAGGGATTTCGGGTTCTCGGGGTGGCTTATACCGAAGTCGAAGCTCGCGCCAACTATTCGGCGGACGACGAACGAGGTCTCATCCTGGCAGGTTTTCTCGCCTTTTCCGACCCGCCTTTGCCGGATGCCGGCGAGGCCTTGGCCGCGCTCCGACGGGACGGAGTGGAGGTCAAGATCATCACGGGCGACGGGGACCTCGTCGCAGCTCATGTTTGCGGCCAGGTTGGCCTCGAATCGGGCAAGATTGTGCTCGGCGATGAACTGGAGCAGATGACCGATACCGCGCTGGCGCACGTCGCCGAGGTGACCACGGTTTTCGCCCGGGTGTCGCCGGCTCAGAAGAACCGCATCATCATGGCACTGAAGCATCGCGGCCACGTCGTCGGATTCATGGGCGACGGAATCAATGATGCCCCGTCCCTTCACGCGGCCGACGTGGGCATCTCAGTCGCATCGGCTGTGGATGTGGCCCGTGAAGCCGCCGATATTATCCTCGTCCAGCCGGGTCTGGATGTTCTTGCCAGCGGCATCGTCGAAGGACGCAAGGCTTTCGGCAACGTGATGAAGTACCTGCTGATGGGCACCAGCTCGAACTTCGGCAACATGTTCAGCATGGCGGGCGCTTCGCTCATCCTGCCGTTCCTCCCCATGCTGCCCACGCAGATCCTGCTGAACAACTTCATGTACGACCTGTCGCAGCTCACCATCCCGACCGACAATGTCGACGACGAATATCTGAGAAAGCCACAGCACTGGGATATTAGCCTGATCCGGACGTTCATGGTGTTCATCGGACCGATCAGCTCGATCTTCGATTACGCCACTTATGGGATCATGCTCTATGTGTTCGGCGCCTGGAACAATCCGGCGCTGTTCCAGACCGGCAGGTTCGTGGAATCGATCCTGACGCAGACGCTCATCATCCATATCATCCGCACCGCGCATATCCCGTTCCTGGAGAGCTGGGCG
>JBAWDI010000458.1:0-4617 GCA_049590695.1 Bryobacteraceae bacterium | reverse complement strand
GGCGACGCCCGAGGGCATCCTCGGCGAGTTGCTCGCCGCCGCCCTCAATCCCAACGGCATGGTCTGGAAAACATCGCCTGCCTCCACCGAACTCGAACAGGTGACCCTCCGCTGGCTGCGGCAGTGGACCGGATTGCCAGACGACTGGTTCGGCCTGATCTACGACACGGCTTCGACCAGCAGCATGCACGCCATCGCCGCGGCGCGCCAGGCCGCCGACCCCGAGTCGCGCTCCAAGGGCGTGGCCCGCGGCCTGGTGGTCTACACCTCCGAACAGGCGCACTCTTCCATCGCCAAGGGCGCCATCGCCGTCGGCATCGGCCACGACAACGTGCGCCTGGTCCCCGTCGACGCCGAATTCCGCATGCTGCCGGACGCCTTGCGGGAGATGATCGAGCGCGATCTCGCCAGCGGCCTGCGCCCCTGCTGCGTCGCCGCCACCGTCGGCACCACTTCCACCACCAGCGTCGACCCCGTGCCGGCCATCGCCGATATCTGCGAGCGCCATAACCTGTGGCTTCACGTCGATGCCGCCTACGCCGGCTCGGCCGCCGTGGCGCCGGAATTCCGCTGGGCTCTCGCCGGCTGCGAGCGCGCCGACAGCCTCGTCACGAATCCGCATAAATGGCTGCTCACCCCCGCGGATTGCAGTGTGTTCTATACGCGCCGCCCCGATGTGCTGAGCCGCGCCTTCTCCCTGGTTCCGGAGTACCTGCGCACCGAGCAGGACCCCCGCGCCGTCAACTTCATGGATTACGGCGTGCCTCTCGGCCGCCGCTTCCGTGCCCTGAAATTGTGGTTCATCCTGCGCTCGTACGGACGTGAGGGCCTCGCCAACGTCATTCGCGAGCACGTGCGCCTGGCGCGGGAATTCGCGCGCCAGGTCGCCGCCGATCCGCGCTTCGAGCTGGCCGCGCCGGTCCCCTTCTCAGTCGTGAACTTCCGCTACCAAGGCACCGACGACGCGAACCGCCGCATCCTGGAGCATGTCAACGCCGCCGGCGACGTCTTCATATCGAGCACCGTCCTGAACAACCGTTTCACCCTGCACCTGGCGATTGGCAACTACGCCACCACCAGCGCGCATGTAGAGCGGGCGTGGCAGTTGCTGCAAGAAGCCGCCACCCTCCGCCATCCCGGTTATCCTATTAGATGATGCTCCCTCGCTTGACAAAACTGCTCCCCCTACTGCCGATACTGCTCCTGGCGCAGCCGGCTCAAGACCCCGCCGCTCTCGGCAGGAAGGCGCTCGACCTGCTGCTTGCCGGCAACTACCCGGAACTCTCGCAAATGTTCACCGCCGAAATGAAGAAGGCGCTCCCCGAAGAAGCCCTCGGCAAAATCGGCGCTCAGATCAAGTCCTGGGGAGCCGTCGAGAAGATTGGCGACCCGACCCCGCGCAAGGTCGGTCCCAACACCATCGAGGACTTCCCGGTCAAGGCGGCCACGCAGAACGTCATTCTTCGCTTCAACATCGACCGCGACGGCATGGTGGCGGGAATGTTCTTTCTTCCCGGCGAAACGGAGTGGCAGCGGCCCGCCTACGTTAAGCCGGACTCCTTCCGCGAACGCGAGGTCACGGTCGGCGACGGCCAGTGGAAGCTCCCCGGTACCCTCTCGGTGCCGGTTGGACAAGGACCGTTCCCGGGCGTCGTGCTCGTCCACGGCTCCGGTCCCAACGACCGGGATGAAACCGTCGGTGGAACCAAAGTCTTCAAGGATCTGGCCGAAGGCCTGGCATCCCGCGGCGTGGGGGTTTTGCGCTATGAAAAACGGACCAAGCAATATAGCGGCGCCATGGCCGGGCTGGCGAGCTTCACGGTGGAGGACGAAACCGTGGAAGACGCCGTCAAGGCCGTGGCTCTTTTGCGCGCGCAGCCGGAAGTGAACCCCAAGCGCGTCTTCGTGCTGGGTCACAGCCTCGGCGGCTATGTGGCGCCGCGCATCGCGGAGGAAGATGGCAAACTTGCCGGCCTCATCATCCTCGCTGGTGGTGCTCGCCCCATGGAAGACGCCGTCGTGGATCAAGCCGAGTACCTGGGCGTGAGCGCCGACAACCTGAAAACGGTCAAGGCGGTGTCGGCCAAGATCAAGAGTCTCGAATCCGGTGACGAGGATTCTCCCCCCGTAATGGGCGTGCCGGTTACCTATTGGCTGGATCTCAAGGGATACGATCCCGCCGCCCTGGCCAAGAAACTGGCGCTCCCCATGTTGATTTTGCAGGGCGAGCGGGACTTCCAGGTCACCATGAAAGACTTCGCGCTCTGGAAGGCCGCCGTGGGCGCGAATAAGTCCGTGACCATGCGCAGCTATCCCGCGCTCAACCACCTTTTCGTCGCTGGCGAAGGCAAGAGCAGCGAGGCCGAATATCGCAAGCCCGGCCATGTGGCGCCCGAAGTCATCGACGACATCGCCAAGTTCGTAGCGCCGTAACTACCATTCAACCGTTTCCCCCGGCTCCAGCGCCCAAACCTCCGTTTCCAGGTCCGTCACCAACTCGCCCAACTGCTCCGGCCGCCCCGTGAGCGCCGGGAACGTGCCGAAATGCATCGGAATAACCTTGCGGGCGCGGAGCAGTTTGCACGCCAGCGCCGCCTCGTGCGGGCTCATGGTGAACAGGTCGCCGATGGGCAGAATCGCCAGTTCCGGATGGTAGAGCTGTTCGATCAGGTGCATGTCCGAAAACACGTTGGTATCGCCCGCGAAATATAGCGCGCGGCCATCGGCGAAGCGCAGCACGTAGCCCGCCGCCTCGCCGCCATAGATGGTCTGGCCGCCATCCAGAATCCCGCAACCATGCACCGCGTGGGTCATGGTCACGGTCGCCGCGCCCACTTTCTGCGAGCCGCCCTTGCTCATGGGCCGCAGGTTGCCCACGCCCTTGGACTCGAGCCAGTTGCAGGTCTCGAAGATCGCCACCACTTCCGGAGCAAAACGCTGCGCCAGCGGTACGGCGTCGTGTATGTGGTCGTAGTGGCCGTGCGTGATGCAGATCGTATCCACGCGCTTGATTCGGTACCCCTTCGGGTACGCCGGGTTGCCCTCGGTCCACGGATCCATCAGGATGACTTGGCCCGAGGGAAGACGAAACAGGAATGTGCCATGTCCAAGCCAAGTGATCTCCATACCTGCGATTATGCCACGCGCGCCAAGCCGCCTCCCCCCTCCCCACTGCCCGCTGGTATAGAATATCAGTGGCTTCACCACTTCACCCATGAAGGAGACTATCGCCGTGAACCGATCTGTCGTGATGATTTTCGCCGCCGCCCTCGCCGGCGGCTGCGCGCTCCAGGCCCAGACCAATCCGCTGATCGCGGAGTCCAAGCGGGCCTACACCGCCATCGAGACCAACCTCACCAAGGCCGCCGACGAGATGTCGGACGCGAATTACAGTTTCAAAGCGACGCCCGACGTTCGCACCTTCGGCGCCACCATCGCCCACATCGCCGATGTTCAAATGCGCACCTGCTCCGCCGTCAAGGGCGAGCAGAAGCAGGCCGACGCCGCGTCCAAGACCGCCAAGGCCGATCTGGTGGCCGCCCTCAAGGCCTCGTTCGATGAGTGCGACGCCGCCTGGGCCAGCATCACCGACGCCAATGCCACAGAGATGCTCGGAGGCCGTGGCCAGCGTTCCAAGCTGGGCGCCCTGATCGGCAACACCATCCACGACAACGAGGAGTACGGCTACCTGGCCGTCTACATCCGCCTCAAGGGTCAGGTGCCGCCCTCCAGCCAAGGCCGCCGGCCCATGTAACCGCCGGGCGCCGGCTTACTTCGCGTACCAGTCGCGCAGACGCACTTCGATGCCCGTGCCCGCCAGGGCTTTGGCAAACGCGTTGGTGTCCGATCCGGAGTAGTGATACGGGTAAACGATGGCCGGATGAAATGCCCGCACCGCCTCGGCGGCGGCTTGGGGCGTCATGGTGTACGGCAGGTTCATGCACACGAACGCCACGTCGATGTTGCGCAGCGCCCTCATCTCGGGAATGCCCTCGGTGTCGCCCGAGAAGTAAAACCGCTTGCCGCCGTAAGTCAGAATGTAACCGTTCCCGCGCCCCTTGGGGTGGTACAACTGTCCATTGGCGGCGGGCTTCAGGTTGTACATGGGGATGGCTTCCACCTTGAAATTGCCAACGGTGTTCGTCTCCCCGTTGGAGATCACCGTGCAGCCTCCGACCTTCTCGGCCACCGCCTTGGGCGCCAGAATCACGGTGGTGGGCTTCCTCAGCTTATCCACCAGTGCCGGGTCCATGTGGTCGCCGTGGATATCGGTAATCAGGATGATATCGGCCCGCGGCAGCCCAGCGTAGCTGCCCTCTGCCGGGTCCACGTACAGCACCTTGCCTCCAGCCTGGATCATGAGGCTGGCGTGCTGAATCGGCGTAAGCCGAAGCGCCCCCGCCGAAGTCGAGAATTCTTCCGCCGCCGCCGCGACGAGCGCACCAGCCGCCAGAACCAGAGCCGTAGCCATTCGTTTCATAGGCCGATTGTACCCCTGCATTACACCACCCTCAAACCTGCGACAATTTCGTGGGGCAGATTGTCAATCTGCGGTCGATTGTTAATCGACCTGCCGCCCGGCGCTACAACCCCCCCAACCACCGCACCGGATATCGT
>JBAWDI010000457.1:0-11449 GCA_049590695.1 Bryobacteraceae bacterium | reverse complement strand
CATCTACGCCACCATCGACGACGGCACGATCACGCTGGTGACCACCACCCTCGAGGGGCATTCCAACTACCGCACCGTCGAGGATCTCCAAGCCAACCTCGACCGCGACTTGTTCTGGCGCGTGCACCGCTCCTACCTGGTGAACATCAACCGGATCAAGGAAGTGGTGCCGTGGTTCAAATCCAGCTACCAGCTCCGCATGGACGACCGCAAGCATACCGAGATTCCCGTCAGCCGTGTGCAGACGCGGCGGCTGCGGGAGCTGTTCAAACTGTAATCTCAGTGCAGATCCAGATCGCAGGCCGAAGTCGGCGGGACGGCGTCACTTTTCGGACGTGGGGCTCCGATCACCCTATGAGAAACTAGAACCCATAGGAGGGTGAGATGAGCAACGTAAGAGTGCTGGTTGGCACGAAGAAAGGCGCGTTCATCCTGACGGCGGACGGAAAGCGCGAACGGTGGGATGTGGCCGGTCCCCACTTCGGGGGCTGGGAGATTTATCACCTCAAGGGGTCGACGGACGACCCGAACCGGCTCTATGCATCCCAGTCGTCGGGCTGGTTCGGACAGATGATCGAGCGCTCCGACGACGGCGGCAAGACCTGGGCGCCGGTGGGCAACAAATTCGTTTACGATGGCGTGCCCGGCACCCATCAGTGGTACGACGGCACGCCCCGCCCCTGGGAATTCAAGCGCGTGTGGCACCTGGAACCATCGCTCACCGATCCGGATACCGTCTACGCCGGAATCGAGGACGCCGCCTTGTTCCGCTCCACCGACGCCGGCCAGACCTGGCAGGAGTTTCCCGGACTGCGCGGCCACGGAAGCGGACCAAACTGGCAGCCGGGCGCCGGTGGGATGTGCCTGCACACGGTCATTCTCGACCCCAGCGACCCCGCGCGCATCTTCATCGCTATTTCGGCGGCGGGCGCCTTCCGCACCGACGATGGCGGCGTGACGTGGCAGCCGATCAATCGCGGGCTGCGGTCCGAATACATTCCCGACCAGACCGCCGAAGTGGGCCACTGCGTGCACCATGTCGCCATGCACCCCGCGCGCCCGCGCGTGCTGTTCATGCAGAAGCACTGGGATGTGATGCGCAGCGACGACGCCGGCGATTCCTGGCACGAGGTCAGCGGCAACCTGCCCAGCGACTTCGGCTTCGCGCTGGACGTGCACGCACACGAGCCGGACACGGTCTATGTGGTGCCCATCAAGAGCGATTCGGAGCATTATCCGCCGGAAGGGAAGCTGCGCGTTTATCGCAGCCGGACGGGCGGAAACGAGTGGGAGGCGCTCACCCAGGGTCTGCCGCAGCGCGACTGCTACGTGAACGTGCTGCGCGACGCTATGGCCGTCGATTCGCTGGATTCCTGCGGCGTGTATTTCGGCACCACTGGCGGCCAGGTCTACGCGTCGTCCGATAGCGGAGACCACTGGGCCGCGATTGTGCGCGATCTTCCTGCCGTGCTTTCGGTGGAGGTTCAGACGCTGCCATGATCCGGCTGATACTCCCCCCACATCTGCGGACGCTGGCGGGCGTTGGCCGTGAAGTGGAGATCGAAGTCCAGGGCGAGGCAACGCTGCGCTCGGTTCTCGATGCTCTCGAGGCCCGCTATCCGATGCTGCGCGGGACCATCCGCGACCAGGTCACCGGGCAGCGCCGGCCGTTCGTCAGGTTTTTCGGCTGTAGCGAGGATCTATCCCGCCAGTCGCCGGACGTCCCACTGCCGGAAGCGGTGGCGTCGGGCGCGGAGCCGTTGCTGCTAGTCGGAGCCATTGCCGGCGGGTAGCTGGTGGGGCAGCCGGACCGCTCACCCTTGCAAGTCGTGGCTGCGTCCGTTTGCGCCGGACACTTCTTTGACCACGTCCTCGATCACTTCCGGGGAACGGTGCGATTCCAGATCCGCGGCCATACGGCGCAGCGCCACCCCGATGATGTCGCGGCGGTGCAGCCTGGCGCCGGGGCCCTGGCCGCTGAGCGCCAGCCAGAGACGATGCGCCAGCTCGATATCTTCCGGCCAGAGGCGCGGGGGATGCGGTCCCAGGTTGAAGAAGACCACGTCTTTCTGGTTCTCGAGCACGATCTCGAGCGAGAGGGCGGGCCGCGGCTCCGGCAGTTGCTCCCAGTAGCGCCCCACTTGCGCGCCCTGCTCGGAAGTCGTCAGATTGGGCGAAAGCCCCATCACGATGCGCGACGACCGCAACAGCGCGGCCGTCTGCACCACGGCTTGGTACGGGTCGGACCCGGGAACCACCATCAGTTCCACGTGCTTGCCGGCTTTTTCCGCGAGCGTCACAACGCGTGTGAAAACATTGGTCTCGTCTTCGGAGAAGAGCTGGCTGCTTTCGAGCGCGTGCTCGCCCGAGCCCGCCTGTGTCACCAGGCGGACCGAGAGCACCACGATATCCATTTTGCGCGTATCGGTTTTGGCGAGGATGCGGGCCAGATGGTGCAGGCGGTGGGGATTCCGCACCGCCACCAGGACGCTGCCGGGCCGGATGCTGAGCGACTGCGCCGAGAGGTCCGTGTGGGTATCCAGCCGGAACTTCTCCTGGTCCTGCTGGTGGGTCTGCTTGCGCTTCCGATTGTAGATGTCCGAGAGCTCGAAAACGATGAAGAACAGGATGGTGAAGGTGACGCCCGAGATGGTCGCCACCTCTTTGGTGAGCACATTGATCGCAGCCAGCGCGAACAGCGCCACCGTGATCGTCATCAGGCCGAGCGGGATCTCGGTTTTGCCGATGTGAAAATTCAGCGGCACCTTCCACTCGCGCGCGCCCGGCTGTTTGTAACGCAGCACCAGCACCGAGAGCGCCTTCATGGCGAAGCTCCAGACCACGCCGAAAGCGTACGCCTCGCCCAGCATCATTATGTCGCCGCGGCTGATGAGGATGGTGAGCAACTGCAACCCGACGATGAGGTTGATCAGCCGCGAGGTGGTGCCGAATTTCTTGTGCGGATGCCGGAACCAATCGGGCAGCACGCCGTCTTCGGCCACGCGGTTGAGCACGCCGTTGGATCCGATGATGGCGGTATTGACGGCGCCCGAAAGGATCAACGTTCCCACCAGCACCACGAACCCATGGAACAGCAGACGAGCCGAAACGGGCCCCACCAGGAACATGGAAAGGCCGCCGATCAGGTTGTCCAGGAAGTTCTTGCGCGCCGCGTCGGGGATGATCATCACCGCGAAAAAGGAGACCAGCGACGTGAACAACATGCTATAGACGAAGATCACGAACCCGGCGCGCTCCAGGTTCTTCAGCTTGGGATGCGCAATCTCGCGGTTCACCTGGGCCAGGCTCTCTTCGCCGCTCATCGCCAGCAGCGAGTGGCCCAGCCCGATCATGATGGCGATCACCGTAATCGAAGGTGCCACCGTGCCCTTCAGCCATCCCAGCGCCGCCGGGTCGAACTTCAGATTCGATGGAACCGGAAGCGGCACGGGCTGGTACCCGTTCTTCAAAATGGTGACGATGCACCACGCGATCAGGATCACGACCATGACGGTGGTGACCTGCATGATACGCAGCGCCTTCTCGCTCGACTCGTGAATCCCGATGGTGTTCTTGCGCCAGAAGTAGATCGTCACGATCACGGCGAACGCGGCCGCGAAGTAGGGCGGATATACGTGAAGCTCCGGCATGTGCAGCCGCTCGCCGATTTCGTCGATCAGGCCGCCCAGGTACAGCCCGGCGCTGACTCCGCTGATGGGACCGGTCAGGACGTAATCGAACATCAGGGCGGAGACGGAAAACTTGGCCAGGGTGCCGCCCATCGCTTCGTGCACCACTCTATACACGCCGCCGCGCACGAACATGGAGCAGCTTTCGATGTAGACGGCGCGCACCGCGTAGGAGAACAGCATGATCGCCAGGATGAACCAGGGCGCCGCTTTTCCGATGGCCTGCTCGGCAATTCCGCCGACGTAATACGCGGAGGACGCGAGGTCGCTCAGCACGATGGCGGCGGCGCGCCAGAAGGAAATGAACGACAGCATCACCGTGGTGGCCACCACCACTTTCACCGTCGCCGGCCGCTGCTCACTTGTCACTTAGGAGTCTCCCTCGCTTCCCATTTCCGCTTATGCGACGTGCAGTAACGCCACCTTGTGTCCGTCCTTCGCCAAAAGGCGTGCCAGCCGCTCTTCGCGCGTCTGCCAGAGGCACTGCCTAGTTCCGACGAGCACCGTGGATTCCTCCCGCAACAGGAAGCGAAACCCCTCCTCCCGGTAGCGCGCCATCACCACGTGGGATGTGACGGGCAGGGAGCATTGGCCGGCGAGATCCGCGAGTTGTCCCACCAGGTGGGCGTGCGCGGCGGAAGCGCTGGCGAACGGGGCGGGAAACGGAACCGTGTGGACGGCAACTAAGAGAACCCTGGCATTCAGGCCCGATACCAGCGCGGCGGCGCGTTTGAGCACCGCGGCAGTCACCGAGGGTTCCGAGTGGACCACCACCACCTGCATCTCCGCCTCGGCGCCGAGCCGTTCCAGCGAACCGGGATCGACTGTGAGTTCCCCTCGCGTGTTCATGGTGTACCGTTCAGGCTACGCGGGCGCGCATAAAGAAGTCGTAAAGATTAGATCAGGTTTATATCAAGAACGTGGCGCAGCCACTCGTGCCTGCCGGGCGTGCCCGAGCCTTGGCAGTTATCGTCTGGATCGGACGGTGCGCACATCGCCAAATGGGCGCAAGGCCGGACACTCCTGGCGGCGATGGCTGGGTGTTTTCGCGGAGCGGCCACGGAAAGCGGCCACCTGCGAGGGCACGGGATCGAGGTTCTGCCAGACTATTTGGCCGGGGCTGCGGCTGGCGGCCGGTCGGTTCGCCGGCCTTTCGGACCGCTCCAGGCACCGTCCTCCGCGTCCAGCGGCGTCATCCAGGCCAACTGCCGTTCGACATCGGCATTCATGCGGTACTTCTTCTGCACCGAGGCAATCTGCGGGCCGCGGATGTCGATCTTCGCCATGTCGTAATTACCCAAGCCAACCTGGGCGCAATATCGCAGATAGCCGACCCAGTTTGGATCGACCCCCATGCACTCCACCGCGACCCTGTCCGCGGCGATGAAATCGGTGGAAGCGATGGCCAGTTTCGAAGCCACCGGGGTGCCCATGACGGGTCCGTTGCCCTCCATTCCTTCGTGGCCGTCAATCACCGCGAGGCCCCAGAATGGCTGCATGGCCTGCGCCGTCACCACCATGTTGTAGTGGCACAGGTGGAACCCGGCGTGATAGAGGACCTTGTCGGTGCGTGCGGGAGCGCCCAGGACCATGTTCTTTACCGACCCAGTGACCACCGCGTAGTTATGCGATTTCAGCATGGCCGCGCCGACGATGAAGGCATCCGGATCGAAGAACCGGGCCGCCAGGTGGACCGGAATCATGTGCGCGTCCTGGTCGAGCATGGGCCGCATGACGAACTTGCCCTCCTGCGTGAAGTCGAGGAGGTCGACCTTGCTGCTCTTGTACTCTTTGGCCACCTCCGGGTAGTGCAGACTATCGTAAACATTCGGCCCGCCGCCCAAGACCTCGCCGATGGTGATGGGTCCGTTGAAGCGCGGCGCCAGGTAGTCCAGCATTCCACGGAGCGCATCGGGGTGAGTGCAGGCCAGCGGGTTGCGGCCGCCGCCCACGTCATTCGCTTTGATGAGGATGCGCTTCTTGGCTTTCAGCTTGGGCCGGATCTGGTCGTCGATGGCCAGGAGAGCCTGGTAAACGGTCTTGCGCCGATCGTCGCCGGCAGTCAGCGCCACGACCGAGCGCGATTTGAATTCCGCGATCGGCACTCCGGCCACGGGGATCTGCTCCGACTGGGCACGCAGCTCCGCGGCTGTAACCAGCGCTCCCACGCCGGTGGTCAGAAAGTTTCTGCGGGTGAAATAAAGTCGCACAACCATTCTCCTTCCCGTTCGCAACCCCTGCTGGATGGGCGTTGCGTGTCAATCCGATCCGGGATTTCCATTTTGGACTCCCAGGTCTCATTCAGTATAGAACATAGCGCCATGCTGCAGGTCCCGCGAGTTGCAGGGCCCCCGGTTTTTCTTCGCGTGCCAGATCGTAGTGAAGTCGTTGATTCTTAAAGATCTCCTTGAGCGGATGAAAACATCGCGCAAGAATGACCTTATGAACTGCGAGCAGGTCCTGGCTACGCTACGCGCTCATGAACCGGCGCTAAAAGCTGTCGGCGTCGTGCACCTGTCGCTGTTCGGCTCCACGGCGCGCTGCGACCGCCGCCCGGATTCCGCCGTTGACTTGCTGGCCGCTTTCGATCGAACCTGGCGGAGTGTAGCTTCCACAGCGATGGGGGTGGGATCACTTCTTCTTGGGGTTGCGGGCAATGAAACCTATGGCACGGGTGACAGGCGGGTTCTTCAATTTCTGGACGCCTTGAACGACGGAAACCAGGATAGCGGCGTGTTGCTGCTGGGTACGGGCCTGCTGCTTCTGGGCTGCTTCCAATTGCTCGACCTTACGGGCCAGATCTTTGTTGGTGGCCAGCAGTTCGCGCAGTTGAACAAAGGCACGGACGATGAAGATGCTCATGCGCACGGCGCGATCGCTTTTCAGCACGGCTGAGAGCATGGCTACGCCGTGTTCGGTGAAGGCGTAGGGCTGATAGCGGATGTTCCTCTTGGATGCGATCACAGTTTGTGACCGCATGGATTCTGCCTCCTCTAGGTGAGCTGGAACATGAAGTCCTCGGGGAACCGCTCTATGTTGCGTTTGACGGACTGAATGAGGGCGCGGGTCTCAACCCGATACAGCTCGGCAAAGTCGCTGTCGAGCATCACACGCTGGCCACGGATGAGGTAGATACGGCGCTCGATGACGTGCACTGGTACTGAAAGCTCGTCGGCCGGTGAGATGGCCTCTACCATATTCTTGAAACGTTAATGATAGCGCTCGGCTCAGGCCGTCAGGTTGCAGAAATCGGCGTCGCGCTCAACAGCGCCGGCGTGCTCCCCGCCTTTTCTCCGCGTGCCAGATCCTTGTGAAGCCGTTGATTCTTAAAGGTCTCCTTGACCGGATGAAAACATCGCGCAAGAATGAACTTATGAACCGCGAGCAGGTCCTGGCTACGTTGCGCGCTCATGAACCGACGCTAAAAGCTGTCGGCGTGGTGCACCTCTCGCTGTTCGGCTCCACGGCGCGCGGCGACCGCCGCCCCGATTCCGACGTTGACTTGCTGGCCGCTTTCGATCGAACCCGCCGCATATCGCTTCTGGATGTGGCGGGCATCGAGATTCAACTCTCGGAATTGCTCGGGCAACCGGTGGATCTGATCGAGGAAGGAACGCTCAAGCCGCGTATTCGGAGAACCGTGGAGGCCGAGGCCGTGCGTGCCTTCTGAAGACCCCACTCAGCGATTCGAAGACATCCTGGAAAACATCGTCCTGATCGAAAAATTCACGGCGGGCATGGATTTGGCGGCTTCCACAGAGGACCCCAAGACCATCAATGCGGTAGAGCGCTGTCTGGAACGGATCAGCGAGGCGGCCAGGAAACTCGGTGGCGCGGCTGAGGAACTGTGCCCCGCTATTCCCTGGCCGCAATTGCGCGCCATGGGAAATTTCCTGCGGCACGAATAGGACAGAATCGACATCGTTCGCGTGTGGTTGACGATTGAGGACGATTTGGCGCCGCTCAAAGCCGCCGTTGAAGCAGCTCTGAAACAGGTTCGGGAAAGCGGGGGGTGAGCGGCCTGAAACATCAGGCAGCGAGCAGTTTCGCCATGCGGAGCAACTTCCGGTTATTCTCCGCGTGCCGGAGGTCGTACTGAACCTGCTGGTTAAGCCGGCTTTCGGCGCTGGAGACTGAGCTTCCCCGACCGCCGTATCTGGGGCTCATTTGCCCCAGCGCCTTAGGCCGAGCAACTTCGTAACGGCGTCGGCATCGGCCCAATTCTGCCTAGTCTGCTCCGTCCGGCTGGCCGGATCGAACGCGAACATGCTGTTCGACATCCGCGTCAGCAGACCTATGGCTTCGTCGATCCTTTTGCGGCGCGGTGTCATTCCGAGGATCAGCCAAAGCCAATAGGGGCGAATTCCTTGGCTCGACTCTGCCAGAGAACTGCCCAGTTCACGGAGGCGGTCGGCGACCGCCCAATACCGCTGTTGGCTCGCCTCATCGGCATGTTCGGGATTGATTGGGAAGTTGTACTCGCGCCCGTAGTAGTGCATGGCGAAGGTTATCCGACCGAGCACCCGGCTCTGATCATTGAGCGGCTCGAGAAAAAAGCGCTGTACCACGAATACCAGACACCCTCCGATAATCGTGAGCCCGCCAGTCAGGAGGATCTTGTCCAATTCGGTCATTTCGTCATTTTAGCCATACTCTCGCCGACCGTTCGGCTTGCGCAACCGGCCAGAGGTTCCGAACGCGGCCAATGGTATCGATTGGCACTTTCCCGAACGGGCGCAAGGCTTGCGTGCGTCTGCCAGGGCTCAGTCCGCACCGTGCCGCTCGATTCCGAACATCGATGTATTCGATGCCCTGGTGAGCACCCTGGGCCTCCGGCACATCGGCGTGGTGCGGGCCGAATATGCCGTTTCGCCCGGTGGGATGCAGGGCTGCCGTACTATTGGGAGTGGCTATGAAGCGGAAACCATTCCTCTCTAAGTCAAAATTCGTTGCTGGCGTGCAATGTCTGAAGCGACTCTACTGGCAGGTGTACCGGCCGGACTTAGCCGCCGAAAGCGATGACCGAATGCAGGCCGTCATGGATCAGGGCACGGAGGTAGGGGCCGAGGCGCGAAAGGCATTTCCGGGAGGTGTCCTCGCGGAAGCGGACTACCAGCATACCCGCGTGGCCTTGGAGGAAACCGCCAGGCTCATGGCGAACCCACGGGTACCTGCGATATATGAGGCTGCGCTGGAGTACGACGGCGTCTTGGTGCGAGTGGATGTCTTGGAGCGTCAGCCGCGAAGCCGCTGGCGACTGGTGGAGGTCAAGTCGTCCACCCAGGTGAAGGACTACCACCGCTACGACGTTGCCATCCAGCGGCATGTAGCAAACGGGGCGGGCTTGAAGATCGCCTCTGCGTGCCTCATGCACTTGAACTGCGAATACATCTATGACGGCAGACGCTACCAACCCGACAAGCTATTCGTGCTTGAGGACCTGACGGCGGAGACCAATTCGATCACCGGAGAGGTTTTAGGCTTGCTCGCGGAACAGCGTCGCGTGCTCCAAGAAGATGAGCCGCCACGAGTAGAGGCCGGTGGGCAGTGTACCGATCCTGTCACGTGCGAGTTCTTTGACCAATGCCACGGGCCGGTGCCGACGGGGCATATTTCCGAGTTGCCCCGGCTCACGCAGCGCAAGCTTGAAGCTCTTCAGGCGCTTGGAGTCGACATGATTCAGGACATCCCTGAATCATTTGAGTTGACGCCGATCCAGCGCAGGGTTTTCGGCTGCGCACGCAGCGGGCGACCTTGGTTTGGGCCTGAACTGCGGGATGCTCTATCGACCATCCGGTACCCGCTCCACTTCATGGATTTCGAGACCTTCTATCCCGCGCTGCCCCGGTACAAAGGGATGTGGCCTTATAGCCACATCCCCTTCCAATGGTCAGTCCACGTCCGAGAGAAGCCGGGCGCAAAGGTGCGTCATCGCGAGTTCCTTGCTGAAGACGAGACCGACCCGCGGTTTCGATTCCTAGGGACACTTCTGGAAGTCCTGGGCACCACGGGTACCATCGTTGTGTACAACCGGCAGTTTGAGGCTGAGCGACTGAAGGATCTCGCTAGATGGCTCCCCGAGCATGCCAAACAGATCGGCAGCGTGCAGGCGCGCCTCTGGGATTTGCTGCCGGTCGTGAGGGACAACGTGTACCATCCGGAATTCCGGGGATCCTTTTCGATAAAGAGCACGCTGCCCGCGCTGGTGCCGCAGATGACGTATGAGGGTATGGAGGTCGCCGAAGGCGCGGAGGCCGGGATCGCATGGGAGACGCTCGTCCGGGGACAGCTAAACCCAAGTGAGAAGACGAGGCTCCGAGCCGCGTTGCTCGCCTATTGTGGGCAGGATACTGAAGCGATGGTAAGGGTGTGTGACGCGCTTGAGCATGCAGCCAGGCGGGGGGACAAAACAATGGGTGCCCGAGGTTAACTCTTGCCGCAGAGGCTGCTTGTTTTCAGGGTGAAGACCGGCGCCTTACCGCCATCTCGGGTGTAGAATTGAAAGGGCGCCGGGAAGCCAAGATGGGAATCCTGGTTCAAAGCCGAGATGCAACAGACTAAAGACTGGGCACCAGTGCGAAGGATGGTCGCAGCCTGGTCCGCTGTTCCTGCGAACAACAGCCTGCAGCCCTGGCTGCCGGTCGCGCGGATAATCGAGAATGCCCAAGCATCACAGAAGCTTGACCAGCGGGAACTGGGGAGCCTACTCAGAGAATCCAACCGCCTCCTTTCTCCCCTCGAAGATCCGTTTTCCACAGATTTCGCGCTGCATCGCTGGCTCCGCGGAAGTCGCGAGGAGGTGTATTCAGACTGGCTGGCCTGGATTATAAAAGGGCTTGACACTGCCGGCGATGCGTTCCGACTATTCGATCTCCATCTCCCGCCGAATGCGGCGCGACGGAAGAATGCGGCCCCACAGCGAGAGACGCCCATCCCGGACGGTCGCCTCGATATTGTTCTGCGATGGCCCGACAGGGCGCTCCTTGTCGTCGAAGTGAAGATAACGACTGAGGAATCCGCCTACACCGACAAACAGAGCCGCTATAGGACATGGATGGACGAGCAAACAGAGCCTTACAAGAAGGCGGTTTTGCTGACAGTGGATGCGGAACCCGGTAGTTCGAAGGGGGGCTTCAAACGGCTCGGTTGGCGCGAGGTTTGCCTCACTCTACGCTGTTTGGCTGCAGGCAAGTTGACCACGAGACCTGGGGGCCGGCGGAACCCTCGCCGACAACATGTCATCCACTCCGCTCTGATGCTGGCCTTTGCTGGGGCGATAGAGCAGAATCTGCTTGACATGCCTGGCGGACCACTCAAACTGATGAACGAAGGCCATCTCCTAAACGTATTCAAGGTCCAGCAGTATCTCAAGGAGTTCCATAGGAGCGCACATCGATGAAAAAGAAACCCAATCAGGAACTGCTTGTCGCGGGCGCCAGGGATTTTCTCAAGGCCTCCGCCGCGATCTCCAAATTCGGCGATGAAATATATGACACTGGCCTCAGAGTGCTGAGGAGGCGGGCGGGTGAACTGAAGGATGCGGTGGGCACCCCGCTGGATCCAAACAAGATCAAGGATTGTCCCAAAGACGGGTACATCGGCAGCGGTGACGACGGAACCGCGGCATCTATCATCGTGACCCTGCCGTTGCCCAACGGGAACTTCTTCAGCCTCTATGTCTGGTGGCGGACCAGCGACGAACACGCAAGTGGGGAGCTATGTTCAGCGGTGGCGTCCGTCGAATGCAGAGCGGTGCGCAC
>JBAWDI010000456.1:0-5248 GCA_049590695.1 Bryobacteraceae bacterium | reverse complement strand
TGAGTCTCCTGAAGTTGAATTGGATCTTGGCCGGACCCAATCCAGCGTATCAGGAGCTCAGCCTCTCATCGGCAAGCGACTCCCTCCGCTTCCGCCAGCAGTTAGCCCGCTAATTTGGACAGCAATGGTAGTGGGTAGTGGCTGAAATGTGCGTTGAACCCCTCACTTCCTCGGATTCACGGACAGGTAGGCGTTGATGAACCGGTCAACACAGTCTTTGATGCTGTCCCTGATACTGCGGAGGTCGTTCCGGCCAACGGCACCAACTGCCGCCGCAGACCACGTAGTCGCAGCGGGAATCTGTATGTTTGGGTCACGGTCAAGTCGCACGTCTTGACGGAATTCCACACGGCTGGAGTGGGCGTACATCGACCCGCTATTATAGGTGGTTGAATCAGAGGTAGAGTTTGGCCGTCCGGCCAAAAGTAGACCGCCTTTGCGCCCGAATTTCAGTGGATCGCCGCCATTGCAGTTTGCCCACAACGCACGTTTAGGGCACTACCAGCCGCTGGCCGTTTTTCTCCTGGGACGCACATTCAACTCACTACGCAAAAGCCGGTGACGGCCGAAGCACGCGAATGCCCACCGCCCGCTAGGCGGCCTGGTGAACGGGTTCGTGATGCAACCGCATCAGTTGCCCGGCCTTGAGCGCGACCATAGCGTAGGTTCTGCCGTTGTCATCGCTGAACTCGACTTCGTAGACCCCGGGCGCCCAGCTCTCGACAACCGTGCCGACTTGGCCGCGGACCAATCCCTCCTCCGGGAGGTCCTGGAGTAGCGCGACCACAGAGAGCAATTCAATGTCTGCCATGGCGAACCCTTCTCTTATAGTACATGACAACTTGTCAGCCGCGGCAAGTCCTCGCCTGCCCTGACAATCCAAGCGCTGCGGATTCTTACGGTTCTGCCGCGGCGGGCCATATTGAAATCGACGATATAGCGCTGTCCGTAAGGGTTCGCAGCGCCGAGTACAGCCTCGCCATCGCTGGCCGCTGCGACGAGGGTGGTCCTGAGTTCCTCCGCATCGGCTTCCCGGATACCGACCGAAGCGAATACCCGCGCCTTGTTACGGCCGCGTGGGTGCTGTGGGTTCAGGCAGTACTCTCGCAGCTTCCGGATCTCGACAATGGCGCGCGCGCCATTGGGCAGCTTCATGAGTCATCCATCGTAACACGGGGAGGTAAAATCGAGACCCGGTCGACCCGGCGCAGCAGGAACCAAACAGAGAAAATCGTGACGATGCGGGAATGGGCGTCGAACCGCGCGCGGAAGACGCTGTGAAGCCATGAAGCCGCTGCCGGCAACATCGGAATTGCTATCCGTGGCTGAACCTGTGGTATGGTTCAAGACGCCATCGGAAGCTCTGGCCGACCCGGTGCATTTCCTGGCGCACGTGATGACCTGTCGAAACACCTGCTTCTCTTTGCTCCCGCCATCCACTTGACGCCGAAATCCCGGCGGGGTAGGTTAGGGATAGACCGGAAAGGGGCTGCTGATGACCATCACCATTGAAATCGGGCTTGAGCTTGAGGCCGAACTCGCCCGCCAGGCTGCCGCGCATGGCGTGGGGATTGATGCATACGCCGCCAATCTGCTGGGAGAAGCCGCCCATCTTCCGGCTGTGCCTGGTAAACCCAAGTCGTCCCCACCCGCGAAGGACGTTGTCGAAGCGATCGAGCGGCTCAAGGTCTTTGGGAAGACCCATGGACTCTCGCTCCGCGGCACGACGATCCGCGAATTGCGCCACGAGGCGCGTCCGTGACCGGCATTGTCATTGATGCCTCGGTGACGTTGTCCTGGTGCTTTCCCGACGAACAAACGCCTATGTCGCTGAACGTGCTCGACCGGCTCAAGTCTGGAGAGCGAGCGCTCGCGCCGGCTTTCTGGTCACTCGAGGTTCTGAACACGTTGCTACTCGGCGAACGCAAAGGACGCATAACCCCGGAACAGACGAAAGCGTTTTTCGACACCCTGCGAGTCCTAAGCCCGGCGCTTGACTACGCGTCATTGGAGCAAGTTGCCGGAACCGTCCAGATCATCTGCCGCGATCGTCGCCTGACGCCCTATGACGCCCTCTATGTCGAACTCGCCTTACGGTCGGGTTGTCCGCTGGCCACCTTGGATCAGCCGCAAAGAGAGGCGGCCAGAGCTCTCGGCGTTCACTGCTTGTGAGCTTGCCCCGCCTGCTCTTACGATAACAACCTCCGCCTCAGCGAAAGCTGGAACTGGACGCCTTCCGTTCTCTGTAGCGCGATGAGGATGTTCGAAAGACTCGCGGCGGAGGGACTGCCCTTGGGACCCAACATACGCATCAGGCTCTTGGCGGGTATCTGCGTGCGCTTCTCGAGGTCCTGAAATCCCGCAGTGGCGTTGACATAGTCGCGCAGGACCGCCTTGCCGGTGGCCAGGTCGCCATTGATGACGCACTCGACGGCCTCGCGCAGAAGCGCTTGACGGAATTTCGGATCGCGCTGCGCCCGAGCCCGGATAGTTTCCTTGAAGTCGTGGGTTAGGGGCATTATTGAATCTCCCGCGTGTTCCAAGATGATGGTGACTATTTTGTTACCACATGTCAACGCCCGTGCTTGCCGCAACAAGCGTCGAAACATCTGCTGCTGTTTGCTGCCGCGATCCACTTGACGCCGACATCCCGGCGGCGTAGGGTAGGTCCTGGAAGGGCGCCCATGACAATCACCGTTGACATAAGGCCCGAGGTTCAGGCTGAGCTTGCCCGTCAGGCTGCCGCTCACGGGAGCGCAACCGAGGCCTATGCCGCGAGTCTGCTTGAAGAGGCGGTGAATCTTCCTGCCGGCACAAGCCGGCCGTCTTTCGATAAGGAACGGGCGCAGGCCGCGGGCGCGCGCATCCGCGAGTTGCGCAATAAGAATGTATGTTATCCGAAGATTTTCTGAAGGTAGTGGGTAAGTTCCCTGCCATGTTCGCGAAAGCTGTGGTGTTTGGCGAGCACCCATCGAGAGAACGGCCCTCGATACTTAATAATGGCACAGCCTCACTGTTGCGGCTGGACTGTGGTCCGGTTGCGGTGACTTGTCACCATGTCATTGACTTTTACAGAGGACGGGTGACAGCGGGCGAGAAATGCCTGTTTCAGGTCGGACAATGCCGTTTGGACCCTTTCGACCAGTTGTTTTCCGAGAACTCTGACGCCGATCTCACTGTTTTGAGGCTCACCGAAACCCAAGCCGACAAGGTCGTAGCTGACGGCAGTGATATATGTTCACAGTTCTTCGCGCCCGCATCGTGGCCGCCTTTGCGGGCGGCTGAGGGAGACGATGTGGTCTTCTGTGGATTTCCGGGAGAATGGCGGGAGACGGTCGATTATGATTCTCTGCGGTTCGCGAGCTATACCGTCGGGGAGCGAGTGACCGCGGTCGGCAATCTGTCGTTCATCTGTGCGTTCGACCGCCAATCCTGGTTAAAGCACTTCTATTACAAGGGTGCAGACTCTCTACGAGAGTTCGGCGGGATGAGCGGCGGGCCGGCATTTGCATTGCGGGACCTCAATTTCGAGTTCGTCGGAGTTGTCCAAAAGTACGCCACGGACGCCATATACTTCGCTCACGCGGGGCTCATCGGATCAAACGGCCATATCAATCCGTAGATCCGACCTCACCAGGCATTTGTGAAGCGCTGTTTCGAAACACGTCAACCCCACGTGTGACGGGCCTTCCAGCGCCGATTCAAAACCTGCCCTTTGTCAAACGTCAGGCGAGCTTCAATTCGCCGCGTGACCGCCTGTTCTTCTTCGGCGCTGGTGCGGAACGCGACCGGGCGGGGGAGCCTTGACTCTCCATGGCCGCCCGCAGAATACGATTGATGCGCGTCTGGTAACCCCTACCGTGGGCCTTCAGCCACTTCAGCACGTCCGCGTCAAGGCGGATGGTGAGTTGTTGCTTCGCCGGCGGCCATGCTTCCGTTGCCTTGGTGAAGAAAGACTTGTCGAGCGGCGGAAGGTCCGAATAGTCAATCTCGGCATCCCTCATGCGGTCAATTCTCGCCAAGTCGCTTTTGATAGATTCTCTGCTCACGTCGATTTGCCTTTCTCATGGAGATAATCCGCGTGGTGTCTTCGCCGCGTGGCGCGTGGGCAATAACGACCACTCGACCAGCGAGCAGACCCAAGGTGATAAGCCGCACCTCTCCATAATCGAAGCGGCTATCCACGAAAGTGACGCAAGGTCCGGTCAACACCTGTTCAGCGTCCGCGAAATCCAGCCCATGTTTGGCGAAGTTGCTGCGACTCTTCGCTTCGTCCCATTCGCATGTCATCATCCCACAGTGTAGCTACGTTTGTAGTTATATGCAAGCAAGACATCTTTAGAGACACGGCAGGGGGTCGGCAAGCGCAGCGGCGGCAGGCGCTGAGGGTGCCCTTGACGACGCCAAACGATCTTTGCGCTTCGGGTCCAAAATGGGCTATGGTAAGGCGGTTGGAAGAGGAGATTTGGAAAGTGCCGGTTCTCGTTCCCAATTTGTCCATGCTGCCGCCGCCGCAGCTAAAACTGTGGCCGGAATTGGGGGCCACGCCGGAAGCGTTCACGCTGTACGGCGGCACGGCTTTGACCTTGCGCTTGGGGCATCGGACTTCGGTCGATTTCGACTTTTTTTCGAACGCGGCCTTCGACCCGGAGCGCCTCGCATCAGCGCTGCCCTATCTCAAGGACGTGGAACGTGTCCAGATGGCGCCGAACACGCTCACTTGCCGCGTGGATCGTGGGGGTGCGGTGCTGGTGTCATTCTTCGGCGAACTCGGGCTGGGACAGGTAGCGGAGCGTGACGAGGTGAAAGGGATGGCGCTCTATGTGGCTTCCCTGCTGGATATTGCGGGCACCAAGATGGCGGTTGTTCAAAAGCGCGCCGAAGTGAGAGACTATCTCGACATCGATGCGCTGCTGCGGCATGGCGTCGATCTGCCTATGGCCTTGGCCGCGGGGAGCGTCGTCTATGGACGCAGTTTCAATCCGCTCATCACGCTTAAAGCGCTCAGTTTTTTCGATGATGTGCCGATGCTCTCCGGCGAAGTGAGAGAACGGCTCAGCGCCGCCGTCGAAGCCGTCGATGTTACCAAGCTGTCCGTGTTGACGGCCTACGCGCCGCGCGGGGAGAAGCCATGAAACCGCTGCCGGCAACATCGGAATTGCTATCCGTGGCCGAACGTGTGGTGTGGTTCAAGGCGCCATCGGAAGCTCTGGCCGACCCGGTGCATTTCCTGGCGCATGTGATGACC
>JBAWDI010000455.1:0-2937 GCA_049590695.1 Bryobacteraceae bacterium | reverse complement strand
CGTCTCTTCCGTCTGGCCTTCCACAACCGCGTGCAGACGAATCATCGCGATGGCCTGCCGCCCAGGACATTCTTTTCCCACAACTCCGACAGCGTGTACTGCTCACGCCACTCGGAAAACTCCGAATCGGTGAGCCGCCGGAAGGTGGATTTTCTTCCCTTGCGGTCAATGACGACGATGTCGTGCGGCTCGAATCGATCAATGAGAGAAACCGACTGCGTGGCGACAATCACCTGGGTGTGGTGCGATGCGCTCTGAATGAGAGCAGCCAAGACCTCAATCGCGTATGGGTGCAAGCCCAACTCCGGCTCATCGAGGATCAGGACGTCGGGTAAGTCCGTTTCCGGTTGCTGGAGCAGCGCCACCAAAGCCATTGCTCGCAGCATGCCGTCACCCGCTTGGGAGGCGCTAAACGTCCGGTCCGATCCCTCCTCGTGCCAGCGTAGCAGCAGGTACCCGTACTCGGGCTGCAATTCAAAGCTCTTGAAGAAAGGAAGGATCAGTCGAAGCGTCTCCAAGATGCGCCGATAGTATTTCGGCTCATGGATTTGCAGACGATAGAGGAACGGCGCCAGATTAGCCCCATCTTCCTCCAGCCGCCTGCCGTCGTCCGCGTTCCACTTGTTGCGGATTCGGGACTGTAGTGAGGTGTTGTCGAACTGGTGCACGATGATGCGGGAAAGCTTGTCGAGGACAAGACGTGCCACCTTATCTCCGTCCTCGGCTCTGGCGATGAGGCTCGACTCTCGATGAGCTGGTCCTTGCCTGGATGCGATCTTCACCTCGCCATGCTTCAGATCGATGTATTCTTCGGCAAATACTAGGGTATCGCCGGCCGCGTGAGACAATCGAAAACCATATTCACAACTATCCGGCTCGGCCTGGATTCCCAAGACCGCTTCAATTTCGCGCGTGATGGCGGGCCCGTCGTGCAGAACCAAACTGGCGCCACCCTGCATGGCGGTGTAGGTTTGCAG
Source organism: Bryobacteraceae bacterium (assembly GCA_049590695.1). Lineage (GTDB taxonomy): Bacteria > Acidobacteriota > Terriglobia > Bryobacterales > Bryobacteraceae > Fen-178. Next base: position 1,960 of record JBAWDI010000455.1, on the reverse strand, counting down.
ATTGCCAGTCAATGCGCATGACAACATGCGAAAGAACGAAATGAAGTTGCTCTTTCCCGCCCCGTTCGGGCCAATTAATACGGTGACCCAGCCAGGATCGAAGTCCTTCCACTCGCGGATGGTTTTGAATCCACGCAGCGTCATGCGCGCAAGGGGAGGTTTCATAGATTTATTTCATTCTAATCCGGGTCAATTCGCGAAAAGGCAAGTCCAAAGGGCCCGCAGCGGAAGTGCTGGCTAACCTGTAACGGCCGGCGTGCCGCCGCCGAAGGACTGAAGCGCCAGGTAGCTCGGGCCGAACCTCTTGATGTTGTCGCACTGTTTCTCGAACAGGTCGAAGTGGCCTTCTTCGTCGTTCACCAGCCGCTCGAAAATCTGCTTGGAGGCGGAATCGGCCTTGGCCCCGCACTCCAGCGCCGCCTGGTTATAACTCCGGACGCCGTCCTCTTCCATGGCCATGGCCTTGGCCAGAATGGCCTCCGGTTCGACAATCTTCTCTACCGGGCCGGCCGCAACCATTTCCACGTCGCCCTTCAGAAACAGAATCCGTTCGGCCAGCAACTCGACGTGGCCCATTTCCTGAATGGCGATCTGCTTGAGCAGCATCGCCAGCGGCCCGAAGCCCTGATCCGTCAGGTGAAAGTGGAAGTACATGTACTGGTGCACCGCCTGCAGTTCGTCGGCAACCCCTTTGTTCAGTAGATTAATGCTTTCGGCTCGATTCATATCTTCGCCTCCGGATTCATTATCGCGCGGATTGGAGGGCCAGAAGTGGTCGCGGGTGGTGTCCTAAATCTTTGGGCTGCCTACTGCTTGCACTTCGCCTACTACAATTTTTGCCGGATTCATACAACCCTGAGGGTTACCCCGGCGATGGAAGCGGGGATCACCGGCCGCACGTTGGAACTGTCCGATCTGTTGGCCGCCTGAATGGTAAAATGGAAACGCCCAACGGGTTTGCCAATGCGTTGGGTGTTCGGAAGGTCGAAGATCGGTTTGTGCGGTTCGCTGGTCTAGGAACGATTCCAGCTTACCACAACATTCCGGTTTTCGATCTTCTGCGACTTTTTGGCGCAGGAGAAGGAAGATGTATCAGACGATTACGCTGTACGACCCTTATGCGAATGTTTGGCGCGAGGTGCCCATCGCTTATCCTGTCGTGGTTGTTCAATCACAGCCCGGAGTTTTGCAGGAACTTTGGGAAATGTTCCTGGCTTTCGTGCGGGCGTTCCTGGAAGAATGCGGAAGGCTGTTCGCGCAAAGGCTGATTGCGCCAAGCTACACCCACTGACTCTTTAAGGAGAATGCCCCCATTGGGTTTTCAAGGGTTGCTCTTTGGCGATGACGCCGAAGCGCGCGCGCAAGAGGCGGCCCGTGTTGCCGCCGTTGAACAACAAAAGGCGTACGCCAAAGCGCGCAAGTTGGCATGGGAACAGGGCAATCCGTTTCCAGAGGATCAGGCGAAATGGGCCGTCACTCACCGTGAAATCACAAATGCGCGTTGCCGGGAGCAATACCGCGAGGATTATGCTGTTTGTGCCGAGTACTACTTGGCTAGTAGAGCGCGTTCTAGGGCTGAGCGGCTGGGATGCAGGATCGGCAGGCGTAGACCGCTTCGTGAGATTTATTTTAGGGCGGTCCATGCCCCAGTGGTACTGTGCTACTGGTGCAAGAAACTGACCGGCCCCGGAGAGCGGCATGTAGACCATAAACAGCCGCTCGCTACTGGCGGGACACACGTGGCCGGAAATCTGTGCATCTCGTGCGCGGAATGCAACGAATCGAAAGGCGACAGAAGCCCGGATGAGTTTCGACAGATCGTCGCCGCGAAGCGCGGCGCGTGTCAAGCACTTTGAGACACCCGGCATAAGGATTTACTGACTTCCTTCCTCTGTCTTTGGGCCGGGTGGCACCGGCCTATTGATCCAAACCTCCGATGGTAATTGTAGTGGTTTTGGCG
>JBAWDI010000454.1:0-1790 GCA_049590695.1 Bryobacteraceae bacterium | reverse complement strand
GTTCAGACCGCCACTCACTTCGACGATGCACCGCGGGTCGAACGGCTTCAACGCGCGGAACTTCTTCTCCAGCGCCGGCGCATCCTTCAGACGCCGGACGCGAATATCGATCTCCGCTCTGGCTTCGGCGGCCACCACATTGGAGCGTGTGCCTCCCGCCATCACCCCCGGATTGACGGTGATGCCGCGCTTCAGTTCGGTGAACCCGGCGATGCGGCCGATCTGCCGCGCCAGTTCCAGAACCGCACTGGCGCCCGCTTGAAAGTCCACGCCCGCGTGCGAGGCCTTTCCGCGCACCACCACGGTGAAATCGCCCACCCCCTTGCGCGCGGTTTTGAGCTTGCCTTCGAGCCCCGTTCCCGGCTCCAGAACCAGCACCGCCTGGCTGCGCGCGGCGTTCTTCTCGGTGAGCGCGCGCGAGGACAGGCTCCCCACTTCTTCATCGGAATTCAATTGCAGCAGCACCTTGCTGTGCACCGGAATCTCCAGTTCCCTCAGCGCGCGCACCGCGAAAATGAAGAACGCGATGCCGGCTTTCATATCCAGCACGCCCGGCCCCCACAGCCGCCCATCGCCCTGCCGGAACGGCATGGTCCGCAGCGTGCCCACCGGCCACACCGTATCCGCATGACCGAGCGCCATCACCTGCCCGCTCTTCTTGCGGCCCGGCAATTCCACATTGCACACCAGATGCCTGCCGAAGGTCTTCACTTTGGCGAACGGCGCCACCGTATCCGAGAGCAGTTCCACGAACCGGTTGACCGCCGAGGGGTCGTCGCTGGGAGACTCGCACTCCACGAATTGGCGAATCAGCGCCACCATTTCCGGTTGCCGCGCGCGGGCATAAGAGAGTAAGGAATCCACGGCTGTCATAATACCGCTTCATAGCTGCGTTGAGCCCGACAGGGCGAAAGATAATAGCCCAACGCGTCAGCCTTGGGAAAGGAATGAACCTTCGCAAAGGCCCGGAACGGGGCGGACGCCGCACGTCTGGTTGTGGCTGAACGTCGACGAGCCCGATCCGGAGTGCGACCTCGACTACGTGCCCGAGACCGGCCGGCCGCTCAAGATCGAGCACGCGGTGGCCAATTGCATCGCCTTCGGGAGCAACAACTCGGCGCTGGTGCTATAGATGACCCGCAGATATCTACCAGAAGCTGTCTGGCCCAAAGCAATCCTGGAACCCTCGCAGCCCGCGCCACTCTTGGTTGCGGCCCCCTAAGCGCCCATCTCGCGGCGGATGGCCTCGGCTATGCGCGCGCTGAAGCGCTCCACTTGTTGCAGGTCCGGCCCTTCCACCATGACGCGCGCCAGCGGTTCGGTCCCGGAAAAGCGCACCAGCACGCGGCCGGTTCCGGCGAAAGCATCTTCCACCAGGCGGATCTCACGCGCCACGGACGGAAGCTCCGTGAGCCCCTTCTTTTCCCGCACGCGCACGTTGACCAGCCGCTGGGGGTAGATCTCCAGGTCGGCGGTCAGCTCGTCCAGACCCACGCCAGCCCGGCGCGCGATCTCAAACAAGCGCAGCGCGGTGAGCAGCCCGTCGCCGGTGGTGGCATACTCGCGAAAAATCACGTGGCCGGATTGCTCTCCGCCCAGGGCCGCGCCCACGCGCACCATTTCTTCCAGCACGTACTTGTCGCCCACCGGCGTGCGCGTCATGCGAATTCGCTCGCGCTCCAGGGCCCGTTCCAGGCCGAGGTTGGACATTACCGTGGCCACCACCGTGTCTCCCGGAAGATGTCCCGCGGCCTTCATGGCGCGCGCCGTGGCCAGCAGCACGGCGTCGC
>JBAWDI010000453.1:0-4564 GCA_049590695.1 Bryobacteraceae bacterium | reverse complement strand
AGATCGCATTCTCCCAAGGCTGCTTCCGCCAAACCCCGCAGGATCAGGGACTGCTGGAAAGGGTAGGGAAACGGGGGTGGAGGGTCCGGCGCAGCGCGCAGCATAGGATCCCGGACCGAAGGGACCGCCGACTCGCAGATCGTCAGAACTCCGCCAAAATCGCAGGCCAGGAGATGCAACCAGGCCCGGCGGAGTTGCATGGCTCGCGCCCGGAAGAAATAATCTCCATTCTTGTGTGCCATCGTGATCGCTTCCTCGATCACCCGTAAAGCCTCGCCCCACTCTCCCAGGAATACAAGATCCATCTGCTGCACGAATTCCCATAATCTCCAGCGAATACCGCACAGAGACGGGTGCACACTGTCGACATCGAGCAACATCGTCATGCCACCGGCGTAGCTTCGAAGCGACTCACGGTACTCGGACGAACACCACTGAATGCAACTGTAGTTGAGCAGGTGCGGCGCGACGATGTGGCGGCTTCCAAGTTTCCGGATCTCACTGATCGCATTCCGGTACTCCTCCGCGTCCTGAGGATTCCATCCACACAGCCACAAGCGGAAAAAAAGGCAGGCCGCATGCTCTGGAAGAAGCTTCGTCGGATCAGAAGTTCGAACGACCTGGAGCGCCTGTTCCAGCAGTTCAATACCGCGCTCGGAACTCTCCCATGACCCAATGAATGCCCGCTCGAGCAGCGCACGCACCTCGACGTCGATCAGGCCGTAGTGAGCCGCCCTTGCACTCAGGGCCCCGTAGGTTTCGGAGGTACGGATGTCTCCCAACGCAGCATAAACCCCAGCCAGCCTCTCCAGAATCCCGGTCTCGCTCACAGCGCGCTCCGCATCCGGCAGCTTCTTCAGCAGCTCCAGAGCGTGCTCAAGAATCACTGCGGCTTGCCGGGGTTCAAACAGCCGCCCGGCGGTATCCGCCGCGAGCTGCAAGTACTTGATGGTACGCTGCCAATCGCCGCCCTGCTCGAAGTAGCCCGCCAGTTCAGCCGCCACTTCGCTTTCATGCTTGGAGAAAAGCTCCTCCAGCCGCTCTCCAACGCGCAGGTGCAGCTTCGCCCGGCGCCCGGGCGGTTGCCGGTGGTAGAAGACCTCCCGGTACAACGCGTGCATAAACTCGTAGCGCACGGAGACAGTCCCGTCCGGGAACTGACGCGATCCCGCCCAGCGCACCACGTGGTGACAGCGCGACAGCTCGTCGCAAAGTTCTTCAAACTTCTCCTCGTCCAGACCCGCTGGGATGGCATTGACGCTGGCCGAAAACAAAACACCGTTCACGCTGGCCACTTCCAGCGTCCGCTGCTGTTCACTGGTAAGGTGCTCGATCTGGGATTCGATCATCTGACGCAGTGTCTCCGGCACCTCGAGAGCCATTTCCTCGATGGGGACTCTGAGGCGCCACCTCCCGTTCTCGCGCGAGATCTGGCCGTGCTCGGCCATGTGCTCCAGTGCGGCGATCATGAACAACGGATTGCCTTCCGAGTGCCGATGGATCAACCCGGCAAAACCCTCAGGCAGGCTGTTTCCTGGCGACTCCGCTTCCAGGTATTCCGCTACGTCCGCTTTCTCAAGCGGCGCGAGAGTCATCTCCTGACACAGGTGATGTACCAGAAGATCCTGCTTGAGCCTGTTCAGCGGATGGTCGGGAACCACCACGTCCACCGGCCGCATCGTGATGATCACCATGGTCTTCGCTGTCGTCCGCTGGCGGGCAAGAGCGGACATGAGATCGACCGTCGAGGGATCCACCCATTGCAGGTCCTCGAACACGAACAGCAGGGGCGCTTCCAGGTTAAGCGTGTCCAACGCCTCCCGGATCTCGCGCAGCATGCGGTCCCGGGTCGCCCCCAAGATCTCCTGCTGCAACATCTGGCGCTGTTCGCGCTTCAGCAGCGCCGGAAACTGCACCAGCCAGGTAGGTGCTTGCGCGGCCAGGATTTCGACCACGCGCTTCCCCTCCGGGACACCCGGGCCACGGCATAACTGACCCACTGCTTCCAGCATCGGGTAATAGGCTTCCGCGCCTCCGTACCCTTCCACGCATTGTCCCCGGGCGATGCGAAGGGTTGGTTTCTCGGCGGCGGCCAGGCGTTGAAACTCATCGATCAGGGCCGTCTTTCCGATTCCCGGCTCCCCCGTGATGAAGACGATCTGGCGCTGGCCCTTCAAGGTCCTTCGGAGGCAGGATCGCAACGCACCCAGCTCGCGTTCTCTGCCCACCAGTCTGCCGCGATCCAGACTCGCCGGCGCCGAGGCTTCTGCGGGCCCAGATTCCCTCACTGCGGCCACAAACCGATACCCGCGCCGGGGCAGGGTCTCGATGAAAAGAGAGTTCCGGGCGCGGTCCCCCAGCGTGCCCCGGATATCGGCGATCTGATATTTGAGGACCTCCGGTTGGACGAACGTATCGGGCCACACGGCCTCCAGGAGCTCATCCTGGGTCACCAGGCGGCCGGCACGCTCCACAAGATAACGCAGGACGGCGAACGCTTTGGGAGTCAGCATGACGCGCTGGTCGTCCGGGGCATCGCCGCGGCGCCAAAGACACTGGTTTTCGGTGTCCAGCCGGAATGGCGGAAATTCCTTCACAAGACTTCGGCAGCCTGCTCTATTTTACGCTGCCGAAGCCTCCAATGCGATTTCGCGGCATAGACGGTGAATCAACAGATCCGGCTTGAGCGCCTTCATGGGATGTCCCGAAACCGCTACGTCTACCTGGCGGTAGGTGCAGACCAGCATCAGTTTGGCCGGCGTCCGGCTGCGCGCAACAGCGGAGATCAGATCCACCGTAAAGGGATCCGCCCACTGGAGATCCTCCAACACCAGCAGCAGCGGATTCCCCGACGCGATGGTGTTCAGCGCGTCGCCGATCTCGCGCAGCATGCGTTGCCGGGTGGCGCCCAGGATTTCCTGTTGCAGCGTTTCGCGGTGTTCGGGTTTCACCAGCGCGGGAAACTGAACCAGCCAGGTGGGCGCTTGCTCGGCCAAAGTTCGGACCACTGAGTTCCCTCCAGAACCACGGCACAATTGGCCCACCGCTTCCAGCATCGGGTAGTAAGCCTCCCTGTTTCCATATCCTTCCACGCATTGTCCGCGCGCGACGCGAATGCCCGGCACGTTTGCGGCAGCCTGATGCTGAAATTCGTCGGCCGCGGTAGCCTTACCGATACCCGGCTCCGCCGTGACAAACACGATCTGACGGTCGCCATGGAACGACTTCCGCAGACAATCCCACAACTCGCCCAGCGCGCCACCGCTTCCCGTCACAGAGCTTGCCTCCGGTTCGGCGGCCGCGCCGTCGTGGACGGCGGCAATGAACTGATACCCGCGCCGGGGCAGGGTCTCGATGAAAACAGGATTCTTTGGGTCGTCGCCCAGTGTGCTCCGGATGTCGGCAATCTGATACTTGAGAACCTCCGGCTGGACGAAGGTATCGGGCCACACCGCGTCCAGGAGCTCATTCTGCGTCACCAAGCGGCCGGCGTGCTCCACCAGGTAGCTTAGGACGGCGAACGCCTTGGGAGTCAACAGGACGCGCTCTTCCTCACCCGCCTCCCCGCGGCGCCACAGGCACTGGTTGATAGTGTCCAGGCGGAATGGCGGAAACACCTTCGTATTGGCACCTGTCAAAACGTCGCGGCCAGCCGCCGGGCTCGGGCGTTCGATCCGATCGCCAACGCCGGGCTGGAAACCCTGAACGGATCTCGTGCACTGCCGGACGGCATTCAACAGCTCTTCGTCGTCAAAAGGCTTGGTCAGGAAGTTTGCCGCGCCTGCTTTGAGTGCGCGAACGGTCATTGGGATGTCGCCGTGGCCTGTGAGGAATATGATGGGGACGTGGACACCGGATTTTGCAAGCTCCCGTTGAAGTTCGAGTCCGTTCAGCCCAGGCAGATTCACATCCAGCACCAGACAACTCGGCATTTTGGGTCGTGGCGCAGCCAGGAACTCCTCCCCCGACGCAAACGTCTTGGCCATCAGTCCGGCGGAGCGAATCAGTCCTGCTACTCCTTCGCGCGCGGACGCATCGTCATCGACTACGTAAACCAAAGCTCCTGTGTCCCTCATGGGATCTCCTTGGTTCAACTGTCTTGGTTTAGCCGTTCGGCGGTTTCCATTTCAAAGCCGCGTTGACGGCATCAAGCAGTTCATCCTCACTGAATGGTTTGGTCAAGTAGGCAACCGTCCAATCCGAGGCCGCTTGTGACCTCGCACGGTCGTCGGATGCATGTGCCGTAATGAAAACAACCGGCACTTTATAATTGCGGGCCACCAGGTGACGGTGGAGCTCGATTCCGCTCATCCCCGGCAGGCGCACGTCTAGGATGAGGCAGTTCGGCTCGCGAGGATGCGGTGGGTCCAAGAACTCTTCCGCGGAGGCGAACACTCTCGCCTCCAGGCCTGTGGACCGGATCAAGCTCTCCAGCGATTCCCGGACCGAAATGTCATCGTCCACCACTGCAACCAAGGGGGCCATTGGTATTTAAATAACAGTGGGCGGAAAAGAAATCTATTACACCTTGGTGCTAGACAGAGCGTCTTTACTGTTTGCGGGG
>JBAWDI010000452.1:0-10301 GCA_049590695.1 Bryobacteraceae bacterium | reverse complement strand
GGCGCCGATGCGGTCATCATGATCGAGCACACCAGCCGCGAGAACGGGCGAGTTCGCATCGGCCTTTCCGCCGAGCCGCGCCAGTTCATAAATCCCCAGGGCTCGGAAGCGGCGGCCCACGAAGTGGTTTTGCGCGCCGGCAAGCGCCTGGACTACAGCGACGCCGCCATGCTCGCCGCCTTCGGCCGCACAAACGTCCAGGTATACCGGAGGCCGGTGGCCGCCATCGTCGCCACGGGCGATGAAATCGTCGAAGTGCGCGAGGCGCCCCAGGAATTCCAGGTTCGCAACTCCAACGTCTACTCCCTGGCCGCGCAGGTGGCGCGCGCCGGCGGCACGCCGCAAATCCTGCCGGTGGCGCGCGACAACCGCGGCCACACCCTCGAAATCATCGAGCGAGGCCTCGCCGCCGATCTCCTGCTCGTTTCCGGCGGCGTCTCCGCGGGCAAGTACGACATCGTCGAGCCAGTCCTCGCCAGCCTGGGCGCGGAGTTCTTTTTCGACCGCGTGCTCATCCAGCCCGGCCAGCCGCTGGTCTTCGGCCGCGTGCGCGAGCGGTTCTTCTTCGGCCTGCCGGGGAACCCTTCCTCCACCATGGTGACGTTCGAAGTTTTTGCGCGCGCCGCCCTCGAGCTGCTCTCCGGCCAGGCGGAGATTTCGCTCCACATGCCCTTCGCGCGTCTCACCCGCGAGTTCCATCAGCGACCCGGGATCACGCGCTTCCTCCCCGCACATCTGAGCGCCGATGGCGCGGAAGTCACACCGGTCGCGTGGAGCGGCTCCGGCGACATTCCCGCGCTCACGCGCGCCAACGCCTTCCTGGTGACCGATCCCGCCCGCGCCGAATACCCGCGCGGCGAGCTAATCCGGGTGCTGCTCAAATGAAGAAACTCTCGCACTACGATTCCGCCGGGAGCCCCCGCATGGTGGACGTTTCCGCCAAGAGAGAAACGCGCCGCACCGCGCGCGCCCACGCCTTTGTGCGCATCGCGCCGGCCACGCTCCGCCAACTGCCCCGCAATCCCAAGGGGAACGCGCTCGAGATCGCGCGCATCGCCGGCATCGCCGCCGCCAAGCGCGCTTCCGAGTTGATTCCGCTCTGCCATCCGCTCATGCTCACCCACGCGGATGTCCAGGCCACCGTCGAAAAGAAAGGCGTGCGCATCATTGCCACCGCCGCCACCACCGCGCAGACCGGCGTCGAAATGGAGGCGCTCACCGCCGCCGCGGTGGCCGCACTCACGGTTTACGACATGCTCAAAGCGCTCGACAAGTCCATTCAAATCCAGGATCTCTACCTGCTCGAAAAGACCGGCGGCAAAAGCGGAGACTTCCGCCGCAAGGGGAAGCATGACTAACGCCGCCGTCCTCACCATCAGCGATTCCGTGAGCGCCGGCGCGCGCACCGACCGCTCCGGCCCCGCCGTGCGTGAACGGTTGGAACAACTGGGCTGGAGCGTCTCGGTCATGGAAGCCATCCCCGACGAGACCTCCGAGATCGGCGCCCGCCTGGCCACCCTCGCGGACGGCGGTCAGGTCTCCGCCATCTTCACCACCGGCGGCACCGGCGTGGCCCCGCGCGATGTCACGCCGGAAGCTACGCGGGCCGTGATCGACCGCGAAATCCCCGGCCTGGGAGAACTGATGCGCGCCAGCGGCCGCCAGGCCACGCCCCTGGCCGTGCTTTCCCGGTCGCTCGCCGGCACCCGCGGGCGGGTCCTGATTGTCAATCTGCCCGGATCGCCCAAAGGCGCGGTCGAGTCTCTCGATGCTATTGTGGAATTGGTGCCCCACGTGCTAGAGCTTCTCAGAGGGCGGACCGAGCACGCACCCGCGAGGCAGGATTAGTATGCGCCGAATTCTTTTGTGGATGCTTCTTTGTGGATGGCTTGCCGCGCCGCCAAACCGCGCGCAGCAGCCTCAGCAGCAACCGGAGGAGCCGGCCACCCGCATCGGCGTCACCGTCGAAAACGTGGTAGCCCCCGTCCTGGTCTTCGATAAGCAAGGGTCGTATGTCAACAACATCCGGCCCGACCAGTTTCACCTGTACGACAACGACAAAGAGCAGAACATCGCCGTGGACGTCGTGTATCAGCCCATTTCGCTGGTCATCGCCATTCAGGCGAATTCCCACGCGGAACAGTTGCTGCCGCACGTCCAGAAGATCGGCAACCTGATCACCCCGCTGTTGATCGGCGACCAGGGCGAGGCGGCTCTGATCGCTTACGATGCACGCATCCGCGTCCTGCAGGATTTCACTTCCGACCCCGACAAAATTACGCAGCAGGTCAAGAAGATCTACCCTGGCAGCACTTCCAACCGGTTGGTCGACGCCGTGGTGGAGGGCACCCGCATGTTGAGGACGCGCCCCAAGAACCGCCGGCGCATCCTGATTGCGATCGGCGAAACCCGCGACGTGGGCAGCGAGGGCCGCTCGCGCGAAGCCCTGCTCGGTTTGCAGTTCGCCAACGTGTTGTTTTACGGCGTGGATATGTCGCGCTTCATGAACGTCCTGACGGCCCCGCGGCCGGTCCCGCGCCCGGATAGCCAACTGCCGACCATGTATCCGCTGCCTGGCGGCGTACCCTCCACGCCCACCACCGTGGCGCAGACTTACGGCATGAACGGGGGCACCGCCGAGTTCATCCCCATGATGGTGGAAGTATTCAAGGACGTCAAAGCCATCTTCAAGGACAACCCGATCGAAGTTTTCACCAAGGGAACCGGCGGCAGCGAATTCGGTTTTCACGGCCAGCGCAGCCTGGAAGAGGCCATCGAGAAGGCCGGCGAAGAGTTGCACAGCCAGTACACCATCAGCTACAGCCCCAACAACAAGGATGAAGGCGGCTTCCACCACATCGTTGTGCAAGTCGGCGGCCACCCCGAAGTCGAGAGGGTCCAGACCCGGCCGGGATATTGGCTGGCGCCGAAATAGGGGCGGTGGGGCATGCTTTAGCCTGCCCATCATCGATGCGCCTGGACCGTTCACCGGCGCCGGAAAACCCGAACCCTTAAGGCACGAACTCAAAGGTTGCTGGACGCGGCGGCGTCAAATTCCAAGTTTCTCGACGGCTTGGTCAAGCGCGAGACCTTGCTGACGCTGCTTCGCCCGCAGTAGGCGGCGCTTCATCGCTTCCGATTTCAGGAGATACGCCGTTTCCCGTTCCGATTCGATTTCCCGCGGCTCGCCGCCCTCGTTCGAGACGTACTGGATATCGGCTTCCGCCATCAGTTGGAGTGTACTCCTCTTGGGTACCCGAAGGCGGAGCGGTCAGAAGGCTCCGGACCCGCCCCGGCTACTGGCTGGCGACGTAACCGCGGCAGGCGAATGGCATCGCTACCCCGAGATAATGCGGACGAACCATGTGGCGGCGGAGTTCTCGCCGGCCTCGGATTCCGATGGGGTACAGCCCTTCCAGCCAGAGCTCGTAACGGAGCATCTGCCGCATTTCCTCATTCAGCCCAAGCAGGCGAACCGTCGCACGTCCCTTGGGTGTCAATCCGCGGATTTCGACACCGAGCGGGATCAGGGTGCCGGCATGTGCGGAAAAATGTTCCGACCATTCGTCGTCGCGCGGATGAAAGAGGGCCGTGACATGGCCGGTCGCTGGGTCGATTCCCGATAAGTTGGGACCCTTTTCAGGTTGCAACTCCAACAGGCGAACGCGAGGTTGTCAAGGCTGGCTGGTCCGCCGTGTTGCCTGGCGACAATGTGTTCGGTGTGGAATCCGCGGCGGAACGCCCCCTGCGGCAGATGGCAGTACTCGCAGCGATTGCCGGCGCACCGCCGAACCGCCCCGGACGGCCCACTCATGCCGGCTGGCGCAACGCCTGACGGGCCTTCGACTGCCAATAGGCAAGGAGATCGTTGATATTGGTGTACGCTTCCAGCTCAGCTTCTTCCTCGTCGGTCAGGTCGCCTTCATTGGCCCTGATATTCAGTTCTTCAATACGGGCCGCATCTCCCTCGGGGAAGTCGAGGGCCAAAATACTTTCAGCGAGGGCCTGAGTCATCCCACGTCTGGACAGGTCGAACACCCTGAGGAAGACATCAGCGTGCGGTTTGGGGCTAAATCTGAACCTGGCCATCCTGCCTCTATTGTATGCCTACGTACGAGAGCGTGAAATCGCGGTCGATTGGCGAAAATCGGAATGCCGCGCTTGTGCCACTCCGGCTACTCGTTCGCCCCGAACTAGCGGCGGGCGAACATCGAAGCCGCCAAGAGGAACGCGTTTGAATTGGAGTAGGATATTTTGTCATCCTGGAAAGGTGGTCCAGAAAATCGCCGTCACGTTGGATCAAAGGACCGTCGCGGATCTCGACCGGTGGGTCAAAGACGGAAAGTACCCGAACCGAAGCCGGGCGCTGCAATCGGCCGTGAATACACTGAGTGAGCGCGAGAGGCGGACGCGGCTCGCGCGCGAGTTGGCAAAGATCGACCCAAAAGAAGAAAAGCAGTTGGCCGAACAGGGTTTGGGTGACGGCGCTTGGCCCGAGGCCGCGAACACGCCGGATTCCCGTTGACCCTGGAGCTTCCCGCGAAAATGCTGCCCAAACCATCCTGGGTCAAGATCTCGCGGATTCGGACGATTTGCGTCGATCGTCTTGGCAAGCGGATCGCGGCTCTCGACGCCGATGCGCTGGACCAGCTTATAGACGGGCTGCTCGAATTGATTGGGTAACTCGTCGGCGCGAACTGGCCCCTACCGCACCTCGCGCGCCACCATGATCAGTTTTCCTTGGTCATCGGGCTCGAAGCGGAACTGCGTGACTTGCTTGCCGCGAACTGTGTAGAGGCCGTGAGAAGTGCCGCAGTAGATCGTGTCCCCGAGACGGTCGATCGTGTGGATGTAATCCGCCACGGCATACTTCGCGACCGCGCCGCTCGTTATGTTGTAGCGGACCAGGCCCGCGCCGTAATCGGCGCCCTCGGGACGGCTCATCAGGCCGATCCAGAGGTTCCCGTCATCGAGCAGGATGGCCGATCCGGACCATGGTGCGATTTCCGGAAGGTATCTCATGTCGTACTGGCGCGTCGAGATGTCGAAGGAGCCTATGGCCCCGGCGCCGGAAACGCCCTCAGCATCGTAAAACGTATTCGCGAACCAGATCTTGTTGCCATCGAGAACGAAAGCACCGATGTCGTTCTCGATTTCGCCGCCGGCTGGCTTATCCGGAAAAACCTTGCGGTACAGCGCCATCGTTGGAATCGGCACCGGATAGTATTGCTTCCTCCCCGACTTGCCGATGACGTCGATGCCCGAGGGTTGGTGGGGCTGGCCCGGCGGCGTCTTGTTCTCGACGATCACGGACTGGCCATCGGCTGTAGCGAGCGGCTCCGGTTCCAGGGCATAGTCCGGCGGAGCCGGAGCGTCCGTGATTGTGTATGCGGGTGGTGCGCCTCCCGCGCGGGGTTCGATGACGATCATCGTGTGACGCTCGGTCCAGCCCTCGTAGACCTCACCGGATCGACCGAATGAAGCGGTGTAGCGCAGCTTGCCGTTCCGGCGCTCCGAGGAGGTTAGAGCGAGGATTCCATAGCGGATCTTCAGCGGCGGTCTCTGGCTGGAGAGATCGTAAATGTACTTGATGCTGCCGTGGTAGTAGCCGTAATCCGAATAGAAGTGCAGGTAAGCCGCGTGCGCGGTGGCCCACTCCAGGGTCGGGCAGACGCCTGTGCTGATCAGAGGATACGTGTCGAGCACCAGTCGGACCCGATTGGCTCTTCCCGACACGACGAAGATCCCGATCTGCGTCAGCTCACGCCCGGGTACGGGTACACGCTGGGGAATGCCGGGCCGGAGTTCAGTGGGCGTAGCCTCGACCACCATCACCGAATACACCGCATCCACCGCCTTCTTGGCCACGACGGAAAACCAGTCGAGCGAGGCGTCTCCCGTTCTCAGCGCATCTTGAACGGAGTGCAGGTCTTCTTTCTGCAGATCCGGCGGCTGGCCGGCGCAGCAGGCACACGGGACGATGGCCAGACAGAGCAGTGACACGAGGCGCACAACTCCACCGTAGCACCAGTCAATCGTCGCCCGAAATCCCCGCCAGCCTCTCCGCCCCCGTGCCCTTGGCCGCCTCCGCGGCCTCTTCCGCCGTGAAAGTCTCCACCTTCGCCGAAATATTCATGGAGCAGAACTTGGGGCCGCACATCGAGCAGAAGTGCGCATCTTTGAAGCCGTCGTCGGGCAGCGTTTCATCGTGCATGGCGCGCGCGGTCTCGGGGTCGAGCGAGAGTTCGAACTGGCGGTTCCAGTCGAAGCGGTAGCGCGCGCGGGAAAGCTCGTCGTCGCGGTCGCGCGCCCCGGGGCGATGCCGCGCAATGTCGGCCGCGTGGGCCGCAATCTTGTACGCGATGATCCCCGTCTTCACGTCCTCGCGGTTGGGCAGGCCCAGGTGCTCCTTGGGCGTCACGTAGCACAGCATCGACGCGCCGTACCAGCCGATCATCGCCGCGCCGATCGCCGAAGTGATGTGGTCGTAACCCGGCGCGATGTCGGTCACCAGCGGCCCCAGCGTATAGAACGGGGCCTCGTAGCACATCTCCTCTTCCTTGCGAACCTGCATCTCGATCTGGTCCATGGGAATGTGGCCCGGCCCCTCGATCATCACCTGCACGTCGTATTCCCAGGCCTTCTTGGTAAGCTCGCCCAGGGTCTTCAGCTCGGCGAACTGGGCCTCGTCGCTGGCGTCCGCCACGCTGCCGGGACGCAGCCCGTCCCCCAGCGAAAACGTCACGTCGTACTTCTGGAAGATCTTGCAGATGTCTTCGAAGCACTCGTAGAGCATGTTCTGCCGGTGGTTCTTCACCATCCATTCGGCCAGAATGGAGCCGCCGCGGCTGACGATGCCGGTGATGCGCCGGGTGGTGAGCGGGATGTACTGCACCAGCACGCCCGCGTGGATGGTCATGTAGTCCACGCCCTGCTCGGCCTGCTCTTCGATGACGTCCAGCATCACGCGCGCGCTCAAGTCCTCCACGCGCCGCACGCGCGAGAGCGCTTCGTAAATCGGCACCGTGCCGATGGGCACCTGCGAAGCGCCCAGGAGGGCCTTGCGGATGGCCGGTATATCGCCGCCGGTGGAGAGATCCATCACCGTATCGGCGCCGTACTTCACCGAGTAGCGCAGCTTCTCCAGTTCCTCTTCCACGTTGGACAAAACGGCGGAATTCCCGATATTGGAATTGATCTTGCACCTGGAGGCGACGCCGATGCACATCGGTTCCAAATTCGGGTGGTTCACGTTGGCCGGAACGATCATCCGGCCGCGAGCCACTTCGGAGCGCACCAACTCCGGAGAAAGATCTTCCCGCCGCGCGATGTGGTACATCTCTTCCGTGACGATGCCCTGGCGGGCGTAGTACATCTGCGTGCGAATCTTGTCGTTCTTACGTTTGGCTACCCAGTCTGTGCGCATGATGGCTCCTGTGGTGGCTGCGGGCGGGTCTCGAAAACCGAACCCGCCCGCACCGGGGGATGATGGGCCGGGCATGCCCGGCCCCTTCTAGCACTTCTTCTTCTTCGGTTTTTTGACTTCCTTTTTTGGACTCTTGTCCTTGGACACAGGAATCCTCCCTTATTTTGAGATTATACTCTGTCGCGGCAGCTCCCACGGCCGCTTCGAGGTTCCGCGCCGTCTACTTGCGGCCCTTGCTCTTTGCCTTGGCCTTGGGCGCTTCTTCCACGAGGGCGTTGGCAGGCACGGCGGCTTCGATCGCGACTGCGTCGGGGCTGACCGACTTGAGGACCTCTTGAAACAGCGCCGCCTTGCGGAGATCCCCTTTGGACGGCGGCACCTCTTCATGACGGTAATCGTGATCGCTGTGGCAGGTCCGGCAGCGCACTTTAGCCGGTTCGCGGTTCAACACGGAAACCACCGCGTGGTTCATGATGCGCTTGCAGCGAACGCAATAGTCGTCGATGATGTCGCCCAAGCGGTATTCGGACATGCATGCCTCCTAACTGGCCGTGGACTGGCCGGCGGGTTCCGGCTCCGGCTGCTTGGGCTCCGGAAGCGCCCACTGGGCCGGCTCGAAACCCACGTACTTGCAGATGCGCAACTGGCCGCCTTCGGTCTCCACCAGGTCGCCTACCGCCAGCGGGTCTCCCGATTCGCGCAGGCCCCGCCACGCATCGTATTCGTTCAGCGCCTCCACCTGCCCGCGCTGTTCGTAGTCCCTGGGTTTCACCGAGGCGCAACCGGCGACGTGCGGCGCCCAGCGAAACTGCTGCCGTGGCGAATCCTTCATGCGGTAGATCCGATAGAGCGGCATAGCTCTACATTGTAATCGAAGTCGCAACCCGATTCGCGTCGCGCTCGCCCTGCTCGACCCAGCGTTGCACATTGGGGCGCGACCAGCAGACCGCATCGCGAAGGGTGCCGAGATCGGTCGAGGGCTCGATGCGGATCACTTCGAGCGCGGTGCTGGCGCTCCGGCCGCGCATGGCCTTGTGAAGCATGCGGAACGGAAGCGTGGTGAGGGCGTTGACGGCGAGAGCGCGAGTGGCGCCCATTTCCTGGGCGGCCCACAGCGGGAGCGCGCCCAGCAGGCCGCCATCCACGTACCGCCGGCCTTGAATCCGGACCGGCGGAAAGCCGCATGGGATGGTACAAGTGGCCGCCAGGTGCCGCCAGGTGATTTCGGAATCGCGCACCAGCCGCGCCCGCAGCCGCGGCACTTCGACCACCGTGAGGCCAAAGGGAACTCGCGGCCGGTAGCGCGAGAAAAGGTCGCGCGCCCGCTGGTGGAGCGCTTCCGCGCCAAACAAACCGATCCGGGCGGTGGCGGAATCCATCCACTCGCGTATGAGTTCGTCGGCGGAGCATCCTCCCGCGATGGCCCACCCGTTCCACGCTCCCGCGGAGGCGCCCACGATCAGGTCCGGCTTGAACCGGCCGCTGAGGCTCTTCCACACGCCCGCCTCCCAGGCTGCGAACATGCCTCCCGCCGAGAGCACCAGTGCCGTGGCCACCTATTTCCTCAACCAGAACCGCGGAAGTGGAATCAATTCGTTCACCCGGGCGCGGTAGTCGAGATAGGCCTGGCCGAAGCGCCGCTCGAGGTGCTCGTCCTCGCGGTGGATGAGCAGCTTGAAGATGGCGTAGGCCACCAACGGCATCAGGAACAACGGCCAGGACCGGGTGAGCAAGGCGATTCCCGGCAGGTTCAGAACAATCATCGCCGAGTAGATCGGGTGCCGGACCACGGCAAACACGCCCGAAGTGACCAACTCATCGCGGTTGTAAGCCGGCCTCAGCGTGATCCCGGCCGTCAACAGCATGGGCATGCCCAGCGCCAGGAGAATCCCGCCCACCGTCGCGAAGACGGCGTACGGAGGCCAGCGCAACAGGCAGGCGTCGGGCCACGCGCGGGTCGCGGCCCCGGCCACCACGCCGTACGCCACAGTCGGCAAGAACGTCCTGGGGCCAATACCCCAACGGCTCAGCCTCTTTTCCATGATTCAGCTCTGAATTGCCGGCTCAGCGGAGCGGCGCCAGGGGCGCCGGAGTATTGCCGTTTTCTCCGCCGTGGGCGCGGCACGGACCGTACGAACCGTTGTCCTTGTGGGGCAGGATGGCATCCTGCGCGGCGGTTGTCAACCGCCGCTGCCGCTGCATGCTGCGAACCCACCCGTGGGGCAGCCGGAACGGCCCGCAACCGGGATCCCCGACCCGCCCCGAATGGTCCTGGGCCCGATCCCGCGCTCCGGAGTCTCTGTGTCAGTGGCTTACTTCTTCAATTCCACCAAAATCACTTCAAACCTCTTGTCGCCCGTATTCTGCGGGAGGTGGCTCCCGGCGGCCGTCCAGTTGACTGTCCCAGCCTTGGCCGGCATCTCTTGCGATTTCCCGTCGGGCGTGGTCATACGAGTCTGGCCGTCGGTAAGATAGACCGCCACTGCATTGGGGTGGTAATGCATCACCGGCTTCTCTCCAGGTCCGTAAGTGATGCGTAGGACGCGCACGCTCTCATTCTCAAATTCCACCTTGTAATGCTTCGCATCCACCTTCACCGGATCCGCTTTACCACCGCCAGCCGGCTGCGCCAGGGCCGCCACGCCATACGCCATGGCGCCGGCCAGAATTAGAGTTGCCGCAATCGCTAAGCTCTTCATTTTCCCCTCTCTTTAAGTCGGAATCCCCGATCCGTACGTCCTGGCGGCGTTGGCAGGGTCGAAAAACCCCACCCCCTCATGCCTGCATGCCCGCTGGAAGTGGCCCACCTACTATGCGATAGCCGAGCTTTTGAAGTTCTTTGATCATTCGGGCTGCGCGCGTGCGTTTGGACTTG
>JBAWDI010000451.1:0-2233 GCA_049590695.1 Bryobacteraceae bacterium | reverse complement strand
AGCCCCACCTATCAGCTTCACGTCCTGCAATCGGCCGCCGCCGCCGAACATTCCCCGGAACGTCCCTGCGATCCCTCCTTCGCCCGTCGCCCCGAAAATCAGCGGGTGAAGCACGTTCGCCGTGATCGTGCCCAACCCTTCGGTCACCGGCTTCAGCGCCGCCTCTTTCAGCGTGCTTCCCAGTTGCTTACCGAAGTCCTGAGGCTTCGTGAACAACGTATGGAACAACCCCGCCGCCGTACCCTTGATTTCTTCCGACTGCTTGTGCAGCATCTCCAACTGCTTGAGCTGCGCTTCTTCCATCGCCTCGGCCGCCTCTTTCTCCACAGCGGCCCGGCCCTCCGCTTCCGCTCTCAACTTGGCCGCGCTCGTCAGTTCCTTGTCGATTCGTTCCTGCTCGATGCCGGCCAGTTCAATCGCTAATTCGATCCGGATCTGGTAGGCTGTCCGGATCGCTTCCCCTTCCGGCGCCCCGCTCAGCTCCGACACGCGCAGCGCCCGGTTCCCCGCTCGCTGAATCGTCTCCCGCCGCGCCTGTAGCTCCAGGTCCGCCTTTCGCTCGTAAGCCGCGGCCCAGGCCGCCGAGTTCCGTTCCGCCTCAGGGTCCCCGCCTACGCGCGGGCCCAGCGGCTTCTGTTCGCCCTCCACGATTCCAGCCAGGTCCTTCTTGATCGTCGCCGTAACCCGCTCGTCCGCCGCCTTGCGGATTCCCGCGATATCGGCCTCGACGCTCTTCAGTCGCCCCGCCTGTTCAATCAGCCGATCACGTTCGGCATAGATCTTCCCGATTGCCGAAAGCTCGGATTCGTCGCCGCGCTTCTCAAATTCCGCCGCCTGCTTCAGCCAGGCCGCGCGCTCTTTTTCGAGATCCGCCTCTTCCTTCAGCGCACGCACCCGCCCCGCTGCCGTCGCCACTTGTCCCCGCGCTTCATCGGTTACCGAGGGATACACGCCCGTCTGCAATTTTTCCACCGCGGCGCTCAAGTCGCTCTCCGCTTTCGAAAGTGCTGTGCGGTCTTCGCCCTTCACCGCGGCGGCCGCCAAGTCCCGCGCCTGTGCCACGAGCCGGTCATTCAACGTCACCAGATTCTTCCCCGATGCATGCGCGCTGAGAGACATCGAGGCTCCATAGCCCCAACCCTTAGTCTCCCCCATTTCCACATCCGCCGCCGTCGGTGCGCTGCTGAACGCCATGGACGCGAGCGTCGGAAGCATCCCTGCCGCTGAGACCCCTTTTCCCGCCACCTTCGCCACGATGTTCAGGACCGCCACCAGAGGCTCCTGCATACTCCGTTTCAGTCGGCCCCAGGACGTTTCTAACTCCACCACCTCGCGTTGATACCTGGTGAACCGTTGCACCTCTTCCTCGCTCGGCCCATACCCCTTTTCCCGCGCGATTTTGAGGTTCTCCACCAACTCTGTCATGAACGGAATCGCTTCGATCCCCGCGCGGCTGAACAACGCCCGCGCGGCCGTCACTCGTTCCGCCCCCGCCGGGATGCGAGCCAGGCCCCGTGAAATGTCCTCGAGCACCGCGGCCGTCGGTCGCAATGAGCCGGTCTGTTCGTCGCGTAGCGTTACGCCCATCCCGCGCAACGTCAGGCGCGCTTTCTCCCCTGCCTTCGAGGTATCGTCCGAGGCCTCCGCCAGGCCCTTCATGATTCGCTCGACGATTGATACCTCCTGTCCTACCGCTTTCGCCGCGAATTCAAACTGTCCAACCTCTTTCGCCGCCAGTCCCGTCCGCAGCTCCGCATCCTTGATCCGAGTACCGTATTCCCCCAGCGATTTAGCGGCCTCGTATCCGGCCGCAGTCAGAGCCACCAACCCACCGACCCCCGCCGCCACCCAGCCGCCGGCGCCCATCAACAGCGACTTCACGCTTTCCAACGGATTCTGCATCCCCTGGCGGATCTTCTCTCCGATCCCCGCGAACTTTGCCTCGCTGTCGATCTTCTTTTGCATGGCGATCATTCTCTCGTAGCTCTGGGTAACAGCATTCACCACCGCCGGCTCCCGGTTCCAGCGTTGTAGCAACTGATCGCGTTCGGCGATAAGCCGTGCGGTCCCAGTTTTGCCGTAAACGTCCGCAAGTTTTTCAACAGATGCAATCACCCGCTGGACAGAGGATCGGCTCTGATCCATGATCCGGATCACGCCCCCCACGTTCTTTATAGCCTTCCTCTCATGCCCCTCAAGAGCCCCGTTGGCCTTATCGACCACCGGCGTAAGC
>JBAWDI010000450.1:0-3406 GCA_049590695.1 Bryobacteraceae bacterium | reverse complement strand
GCTCTGACTCGCGATAGCTATCCTGATCGTCAACAACTAAAATCCTATATCGACGGTCTTGCGTTCCCATAACGGTCTACCTCCAGATGGATTGTTCAACATCATAGCCGAGCAGGTCCAACGCCTGATCCACGGTCCTACACAGATCTTCGGCCTCGACCTCGACCTCTGTTCCCTTTGCGCATTTCGTGCGCACAACATGCGCTCCTGCATCGGTAGCCGCCTTGTGCCACTCGGACTCGGAGTGACCAGTATTCGCGATTAGCGCCATCTCGCTCGCAATTTGCGAGAAGTTCCTAAGCAACGCAACGCCAGCCCGTTTCCCCGATTCATCACCGGGTAAGCCGGCCATTTCAAGATCTACAATGGCCGCGTGAAATCGGCCCGTGTCATAGGTAACAAGTGCAATCGCCTCCAGCGGGCTAACTGTCGCGACGAGGTCACTAAACGTCACCCTTAACCGCTCAGCATACGGGTACAGGTAATCCCCGGAGTCGTCTACGAAAAGCAGCCTCACATCAGTCCGCCGCAAAAGACGCCTCACGAGCCGCTCGTCTTCGCGAAAATCAAAAACCGGATCCCCAAAGGTAAAATTTGCTGTCATCACACTGCGCACACTGCTGATCTCCCGGTCGAGATGTTCGCGCAGGAGCGCCTTCACTCTTTCAATATGGTATTCCCGCCCTGGACCTGTTGGCACGCGAAGCGTGATTCTAGGCGTAAGCGTAACACTGGCCTCGACTGTCGCCTCTATCCTGGTACTGAGTGTGTAATAATGTTTGAGCCAATGGAGCCTCGCAATTCGATCAAACCATCCACCGTGGTCCCAGAGCTGTCGTACTTGCGCAGGTGCCCGCGCATAATCGAGATCCAACTCGTCGGCGATGCGCAGAATAGCGGCCAAAATAGGCAAGCGGATGGGTTTCCCATAACTTCCAGCCTGATTCACGTAAGGAGGCTTGCCGAGCAACTCGGACGAGCGATGCGCCTTGCACAGCAGACCCAGAATGGAAGCCTGCGCGTCGTCGAGATAGAGTTCCCTAGCGTGTTCCTTTATAAGGCGTTCGGCGCGCTCGTGGTGGCGCGCCCTGACGAACTGATCGATAGGAACACCAGATGCCCCCAAAGCGGCCCGGTCGTTTTGGAGCTGAGAAGCACCCATGCCGACGTCGTGAAGGTAGCAGGCTGCCAAGAGATAGTAGATCTCCTCAGCGCTGAGCGCATGGACGCTTTCCGCAGCGAGGAGGTTGGCCTTCAGTGCGATTTCACCCGCTTTCGACGCAACAACCTCGACGTGATGAAGGTCATGAAGGGTCATTTGGGGATGAAGCGCAAGGATCGTACGTTCGTACCTCACGAAAAACCAGCGGGCGATCAGCGCCTTAAGGGTAAAATCGCCCGGCCAGTCACGAGAATCATCGAGCGCGCGCAGTCGTTCCCAAAGGGCGTTTACGACAGGCGCGGGTGGAGTCCGATACATCATATATTTCTCGCGTACTCCTTAGAACGTGGGTTTGCGCGTCCTACGGCCTGACCAAAGAGATCGCAAATGAAATCGGCGCTCGTGGGAATCCCGACCATAGCACTGAACTGAAGGTGGTCGGTGCGCCCCAGCGGAAGGCCGCCCTCTAGCCGGTGTCTTCTTACGGATTTAGACCTACGCTCGGGGAGAACGAGCTCGACCGCCTTCAGGGTGTCTTCGAGGGGGCCGCGGAGGTCCACGAAGACCACCGGTGCCTCAGGCGGCACGACAGCCCCCGCTACGTCCGCGAGGTGATCCGTACGCGATAGATGCTCCGCGCATATGCCGGCATCTTTCAGGACCTTCCGCGCATCACTCGCCCATTCACAATCATCAGTGATCAGAACCACCTTGTCTGAGGTACATCCCTCCTTTATAAGCAAGCTCGCGACCGCCGCTCGAAACGAAACCTCAATCGTGGTTCCAACGCCGAAGCCAGGGGTGATGAACTGGATAGCGCCCTGGCTTTTCATCATAATCTCCTGACAGAATGATAATCCCATTCCACTACTTCTTGTCCCGTCCGGTCTGTCACTATATCCTGGCTCGAATGCCCGTTCCGCTTGTTCTGGTTTAATTCCGACGCCATTGTCGCTTACCCGGACACGAACAGTTTCGCCGCCAGCGTCCACAAAACCTTCGATTCGGATTGCTGGGCTTTCGCACGCCGCGACGGCGTACTTGCAGTTGCTGAGCAAGTGCTGCAGGACTCTGCGCAAGTGCAGGTAGTCGAAGACGACCGGAGGGAGTATAAACGACCCCTCGATGTGAGCAACATTCTTCACTTCTGCCAACGAAATAGCCTCACTGACGACTTCGCGTAGCAACAGGACCTCTGGACTGGGTACGCGCGGTAGAATGTCGGCGCTCATTTGACTTATGACCCTGGCTGTCTCCATGATTGTCTCAACTGCTTCCTTTACCTCTGCGGGAGCGTTGGGAAAAGCCTTGTCGATCACGTGCGCCGTAACGCCTAGGGTGGCGCCTTTATTCACCAGATCATGGCTTACTTGGCTCAAGCCTCGGTATGAGCGGTTCATGTGCACGGCCACAGAAACGTGCTCCATTAGCTGGCATACTAGCCTCTGATGGCGCTCTGTAAAATGATCACGGCGGCTGCTTTCGAGATTCAAAACGCCATCATATCTTTGCGCCGTCTTGAAACCAGCCATCAGCACACTCTTCGTCGTCCCAGATCGCCACTGCCTGAAGTTGGGTATTGAGTCGTTTGTGAGGTCATTAGAGCAGCGAATCGGAATCTGTTCCCGGATTATGACGCCGGACCCACAACGGTTGATGTCCAGAGGCGGGCCGGGATCACCCTCGGTGGTAGCTTTCACCAAAAGCTTCTCCGCGAGCTGAATTAGAATCTGGCCGAAAGGGCAGCCAGTCAGTTCTGTCGCTGCATGCAACGCGCGCTGATAGATGGCATCTTCGATCCGAGCCACACTCGCGAGATCAGTCGCGACCCTGGTCATCTTCTCGGCGTCCAACAAGTTCTCGCGGGTCCTGAGAAAATGTCGGAAGCCGATAAGCGTCTGCCGTGCAAACGCGGAAAGCAGACGTTCGTCCCGAGCACTGAACGCACCCTCACGTGGGCTTTCCACGTTCAAGACCAACGTGATCTCTTCAGCAGCTGAGGGCACGGCTAACTCACTAATGGTGCCCGCCAAAAGGTCCTTGAAGATGTCCCTATATCGCGCGTCAGTTTTCCAGTTGGCGATCCGGACAGGACCCGCCTGACGAACCGCTGCGCCGCACACCGAATCGTGCAACGGAACTGTACGCCGGATCAACGGGCCGCTGGAGGCGATTATCTCGAGTGTGTCGGTCTCAGCATCGAGCATGAGAATTTGCCCTTGTTCAGCCTGGGTTAGTCTTTGG
>JBAWDI010000449.1:0-2306 GCA_049590695.1 Bryobacteraceae bacterium | reverse complement strand
GAGTAGTGTAATACACGGTTACCAACTCCAGCGCAGGCCCAACTGGCCTGTGCGTGCCGAGCCGGCCGGCGGGAAGATGGCCGTTCCGGTGATGGTTCCGCCGTTGACGTTGTTCACCGTGGTCTGGCCGCCTAGCGGGGTTCCGCCGCCTGTCGGCTCGCCCAGGTTGGTGTGGTTCAGGACATTGTGAAACGAGGCCACCACGGTGATGGCGCCCATCCGTTCGAGGTGAATCGTTTTCTGAAGGCCCAGGCTGAAAATGATGTAGCCGGGGCCTTCGATGATGCCGCGGCCGGCATTGCCCCACTGGCCGCTGGCGGGCGCAACGAACGCGGTGCGGTCGAACCATTGGGCCTGCGTCCGCGGCATGGCGATGGTTCCGGTTGCCAGGTCCGGACGGAAGGTCGTGAGGTTCACGTTGGCCGGCGCCGTGCCGCTGAATACCGGCGTGAACCAGTTGCCGGTGCTCAGATCGCACAGCATATTGAGCTGCCAGCCGCCCGGCAGTTCGTAGAGCGCCTGGTTCATCCACTGGTGGCGCGGCACGGAATAGACGTTGCCGCGGTCGCGCCGCCGGTCGTAGCTATCCTCGACTGAGGTGTTCAACTCGAAATCGCCGCTATCGTCGATGTCGCTGATCTCCTTGGCCCACGTCCACGTGGAGGTGAACATCAAGCCCCGGCTGAAGCGCTTGCTCGCCTGCGTCTGCAGCCCGCTATAGAGCATGTTGGCGCCGTTGTCGGAGTACGTGATGTTGGCAAACTGCGGGTACGGGCGCCGCGTACTCACGAAGGGCACCGTCGAGGCCACGGGCTGGTTGGCGTCGCGCCGGTAGGCCAGTTGGGTCCCCTTCGATCCGATGTAGCTGACGCGGAGCCCGATGTTGCGCACCATTTCGCGCTCGATGGAAAGGCTGTATTGCTGGGCGTAGCTGTTGCGCAGGTTGGGCGCAATGCCGCCCAGCGCCAGGGTCCCGGGCGAGCCCGGAATCGCGAACGGATTCGCCAGCGTCAACTGCGGCTGGCCATTTGTGAAGTTATTGGTGCTCACCGTGGTGACCGAGAACGGGCCGGCCGACATAGTAACTGGAATGTCGCCCGAATAGTGTACGTAGTAAATGCCCCATCCTCCACGTACCGCCGTCTTCCCGGCCTGGTCCAGCCGGTAAGCGAATCCGAACCGCGGGGCGAAATTGTTGTAATCTCCCTTGCGCAGCGAACGGCCCACGCCCATCTGATCGGCGGTCTCGAGCGGAATCGTGGCGGAGGGAAACAGCGCGCTGATGTACTTTGTCGCCGCGTTGCTCGGTATGACGATCTTGCCCGTCGCCAGGTCGAACGAGTAGATATTGTCGTTCAGCGTGTACGCCGGGCCATTGTATTCGTAGCGCAGCCCGTACATCAGGGTGAGGCGCGGCGTGACTCTGAAATCGTCCTGTGCATAGCCCGCCCAGTCGCGGAAACGGATGTACTGCGGCTGGTATGGCTCCATGCGCGTCACCGATTGCGGCAATCCCAGCAGGAAATCCGCGTAGGCGTTGCCCGTGAATGCGCCGGTGAACGAGTAAGTCCCCAGAATCGGGTTGCCGGAAGTGTTGGGCTGAAACCGGTCGTCGAACCAGTTGACCTCTTCCACGCCGAACTTCATGGCGTGATGGCCGGCGATCCAACTCAGGTTGTCGGCTAACTGGGCGTGCCCGTCGTTCACCGGGTTGAGTAAGTTGATGGCGTTGCCCGTGACTCCCGAGATACTGAAGTAAGGGAGGCTGTTCGTGTAGCCACGGCTGGGCAGCCCTGAGATACCAATCTGGTTCATCAGGTCCTGTCCATTCAGGTTCGAGCTGCTGGCCGACACCAGAATCACCACGCCGGCGCGAAATTCGTTGACCACGTTCGGCCGGATGGTGTAGACATCCCCCAGCGTCCAGAAATTCACGCGGCGAATGTTATCGGAGGTCCCCGCGGCCGAGGGCGGCAGCGACGAGCGCGCGCCCGGAATGTGGTAATCGTCCTTGCGGTTCTCGTACCGCAGGAAGGCCGTGTTGCACGCCGTAAAACTGTGGTCCAGTTTGATCTCCTCGGTGCGGTGCACTTCCGGCCCGTCGAACGACGCGCGATAGTTCGCCGCCGTTAGCGTTGGCGCTCCGAAATTCGGCGTTGGCAGGAAGAGACTCTGCAGTTGGAGCGCCTGCGGGCTGAGATACCGCGCCAGAATGGTGTTCCCGCTGTACGGAGTCGCTCCGGTGAACGGATTCTTGAGAGCCGCCAGGCCGGTGAAATCTCCCTGCCGCATGGCGGCCGTCGGCA
>JBAWDI010000448.1:0-1643 GCA_049590695.1 Bryobacteraceae bacterium | reverse complement strand
GCATCGATTCCCAGTCCGCATCGGAGATGAAACCGGGCACGCCGATCACGCTCACCATCGACGAGCGGCTGCAATTCGTGGCGGAGCGCGAGATAGCGGCGGCGGTGGAAGCGCACCACGCGCAAAGTGGCAGCGTGGTGGTGATGAACCCGTACAGCGGAGAGATTCTGGCGCTGGCGAGCTATCCCACGTACGATCCGAACCTGCCTCCGCAACCCGGGGAGGACAAGGCCAGGCGGCTGAACCACGCGATTTCGGTGCCGTTTGAACCGGGGTCGGTATTCAAGGTGATTACGCTGTCGGCGGCTCTGGAGACCACCGACCTGCGGCCGGCGAGCATGATCAACTGCGGGCGGGGAACGATCACGCTGTTCGGGCGCACCATCCACGAGGCGCACCGCGGATACGGGACCATACCCATGGCGATGGTGCTGGCGAAATCGAGCAACATCGGCGCCATCCAAATCGGCCTGCGGGTAGGCCAGGCGAACATGTACCGGTATGTGCGGAAATTCGGATTTGGACAGAAGACCGGCGTTCCGCTGCCGGGGGAATCGGCAGGAAAAGTGAGAAAGCCGGAGCGCTGGAGCACGGCTTCGCTTCCGTCCATGTCGATGGGGCAAGAGATCAGCGTCACCACGCTGCAACTGGCGCAGGCGGCGGCGGTGGTGGCCAACGGCGGGTTGCTGGTGCAGCCGCGGCTGATTTTGAAGAAGGGCAGCCAGACGGCGCCGGCGGGGCAACCGGTGCGCGTGCTGAAGCCGGAGACGGCCATCACGATGCGGCAGATGATGGAAGGCGTGGTGATGCCGGGCGGCACGGGGACCAGGGCGAGGCTGGAAGGCTATACGAGCGGCGGGAAGACGGGATCGGCGCAGATTTACGACCCGGCGGCCAGACACTACACGCATGCGTACAACGGTTCGTTCATGGGCTTCGCGCCGCTGACCAATCCGGCCATGGTGGCGGTGGTGACGCTGAATGGGACGCACGGAACGGCGGGCTTCGGCGGGCTAGCGGCGGCGCCGGTGTTTCACGCGGTGCTGACGGAAGCGCTGCGCATGCTGGATGTGCCCAAGGACTTGCCGGACCAGGCGCCCAGCAGGGTGGCGGCAGCGGCGGACGAGGAGGCGGGCGACCTGGCGATCGCGGACATCGGGGGGGGGCAACCCAACATTCTGGAAGACGGCGAGGATGAAGACGAGCCCAGGGCAGCCGGGCCCACGGTTCCGAATTTCCGCGGCATGACCATGCGCGCGGTGCTGGCGGAAGCGGCCGCGAGAGGCTTAACGGTACTGCCGGATGGGAGCGGGGTAGCCCGCGTTCAGGATCCGCCGCCGGGTTCGGCTGTGCACCAGGGAGAGCGCATTCGGGTGGGGTTTGGGAAATGAGGATGGGACGGTCATCGGGAAGTGCGGCGGGGCGCGGCAGGCACGAGTGCCCAATGCCACATGCCGTGGGGCAGGATGGTATCCTGCGCGCGACCCCCAGAGGGTACCCCGGTCAACCGGCGCTGGTGGGCCTGTTTACAAGCGAATCGGGCGGGTTACAAACCCGCCGCAGGTTAAAAACCTGCCCCACAGTTCTGGCCGGATTCCAGGTTCTGGGAAAAGTATGATGACTCTGGGCGAGATACTCTCGGG
>JBAWDI010000447.1:0-12928 GCA_049590695.1 Bryobacteraceae bacterium | reverse complement strand
AGCGAGCCGCTGGCGCCTGGTCCGGCAACTCCTCACCGAAAGCACGCTGCTGGCCCTGCTGGGCGGCGCTGCCGGCCTGGTGCTGGCGCGATGGGCGCGAGACATCCTTTGGTCCATGCGTCCGCCCATGTTCACTTATGCCGGCGTGCATCTCGATCTGGATGGCCGGGTGCTCTCCTACACTTTGGCGATTTCGCTCTTGACGGGTATTCTCTTCGGGCTGGTCCCCGCGCTGCGCGCCACCAGCGGCGACTTGGCGAGCGATCTCAAAGAGCGTACCGGGCAGGCCGAGTCGTCCTTGAAAGGCCGGCGTACGCGCTCCGTGCTGGTAGTGGCCCAGGTGGCGCTCTCGGTGGTTGCCTTGGTGGGCGCTGGCCTGTTCGTGCGGAGCCTTTGGAATGCGGGCCGCATCGATCCGGGCTTCGACGCCGCCCGGCTGGGCGTGGTGGCCTTCAACGTGGCCGACCAGGGGTACAACGAGGGCCGCGGGCGCGAATTCGAGCGGCAGGCACTGGAACGGGCCGCCACCGTACCCGGCGTGGTGTCGGCCACCCTCGCCAAAGACGTGCCGTTCCACGTTTCGCTGGCGCGGACCGTTCTCTTGGAAGGCCAGGAAGACACGGCCGCCGGAAAAGGCCGTTTCACCTTGATGAGCGTGGTATGGCCCGGATACCTCCGGACGGCCGGCATTCCGATTCTGCGCGGCCGGGACTTGAGTCCGCTCGACACGGCGGCCACTCCGCGCGTGGTGATCGTCAATGAAGCCGCCGCCATGGCCTATTGGCCGGGCGAGAACCCCATTGGAAAACGCATCCGCTTCTTCGGTGACAACGCGCCAGCGGAGGTGGTGGGCATAGCGCGCAACGCCAACTATCAGGCCATTGGCGAACGGCCCCAAGCGCTGATTTACGGCTCGCTGATGCAGTATTATTTCCCCACCGCCGTCCTGTACGTGCGCACCGAGGGCGACCCCGAGGCGGTTTCGGCCGCCGTGCGCCGCGAGGTGCAGCGGCTCGACCGCAACCTGCTGCTGCAATCCGAAAGCGTGGGCGGCATCATTCGCGAGTCGCTATGGGCGCAGCGGCTTTCGGCGGGTCTGCTGGGCGTATTCGGCGCCTTGGCGCTGGTGCTGGCCGCGATTGGCATCTATGGCGTGGTCTCCTATTCGGTGAACCGGCGCGTGCGGGAGATCGGTGTGCGCATAGCACTGGGCGCGACCCCGGCCGGCGTGCAGATCATGATTTTGACGGAGGGCATCCGGCTGGTGGCCATGGGCGTGGTCGCCGGCCTGGTGATTGCGCTGGCCGGCTCGCGCGCGGTGGAAGGCATGTTGTTCGCGACCAGTCCGCGCGACGCCGCGACCTTCGTGCTGGTGCCTTCGATTCTGACGCTGGTGGCGATTCTGGCCTGCTGGTGGCCGGCGCTGAGGGCGACTCGGGTCGATCCGGCGGTGGCGTTAAGGGAGGAGTAGTATCCGGTCACCTGTTAGCGGGCGGCCTTCAAGGATGATTCGCGTGCGAAGGGCGTCTGCGGCGTGACTGCGGTCCTGGATCACGGGCGTTCGTGTTCTTCCTCGATGTGTTTGAGGCGGGCGTCGAGGACCTCTTCGACACGGCGGAGTTCGGTGCGCCAGAGTTCGCGCATGTCGTCGAAGCGCCTGTTTATGGCGGCTTCGAACGCGGAGATCCGGGCGTTTACCATGGTGCTGAACAGTAGGAGCATGACTGCGTTGGCGACTACCGGGACGCCGATTGCAAGATCGAGTTGGGTGTCGGTCATGAGAGGTGGCATCTCCTTCTTTGAGTTTACGCGAATAGCCTAAACCTCCGCTAGGCCCCTCGCGCTCGGTGGCACACCCAGAGGATACGATCGGGGGCTTACATGTTCTAAACTGGATTATCATAGCCGCAGGCGTGCTAACGCCACCTCGAGGAAATCATGGCAGATGAAAAGAAGCCCAAAGAGCGCAAGAAGCCCATCGAAGCGGGAACCGGCGCCGCTCCAGGCAAGAAAGCACCGCTAGCCGAAGTCGCCGAACCTGCTCCAAAACCGCGGACGAAGTCGAAGAAGATACCGAAACTCCAGAAGAAGAATAAGTCCCGCTTGCCGCGCCGGCAGAAGAAAGCCCAGCAAAAGGCTCCCGCCAGCCAAAGCAAGGTCTGAGTCGGGCGTCAAGGGCTGGCTGCCTCTTGCGGCTCACCGGGTTGCGAATTCGACGAGTTCGACGCGGCGGTTCTTGGCGCGACCCTCTTCCGTCTTGTTGGATGCTACCGGCGCGTAGGGGCCATTGCCGAACGGAGTCAATCGCGAGGCGACAATCCCGTACTTGGCGACTAAGGCGTTGATCACCGACTGGGCGCGGGCTTGCGACAGTTTCAGGTTGGCTGCCGCGTCGCCCACCATGTCGGTATGCCCTACGACGGCAACTTTCAGCGCGGCGTTCCCCTTGAGCAGCTTGGCGATTTCCGACAGGGTTGGCTCGGACTCCGGTTTCAGCTCCGACTTGCCCGTATCGAAGTAGACGCCATAAAGCGAAACACTGCCATTCGTGCTGAGCCCGTTGGCCATGCCCGCGGCATCCATCACCACGTCCTGCTGCATGGCCTGGCGCTCCACGATCGTAAGCCAGTGGGCGTCGTCCCGCGCCTCGACCAGGATCCAAACCTCTTTGCCAGCCTTGGCGAGACGCAGTGTGGTGTTGTACCAATTGCCGCCCTTGGAGTCGTCCAGCACCTGGCCGCCGGCGGAACGAGCGGCATTCTGATAATTGCGGATCACCTGGAGCATGCTCGTTGCGGGCGTGTTCTCCTTGATGCGGTAGGTGATCTTGATCAGGTGCCCTTCGATCTGCTGGTCGGTACTCTTGCCATTCGTGGTGACCTTGAACGCGGCAGAATCGAATTGGGCCTCCTTGTATTCGTCGATATAATACCCTGGCATACGGGTAATCCCCGGGTAGTCCTTCGACCCGGGGGTGTCGCTCTGGGCAAACGCAAGAGAGACGATAGTGAGCGTGCAGAGCAGCCCAACAGAAATGCGGCTCATGTTTTCTCCTTTGGCCCTTCCGGGCAGGAGTATAGCATAAGCGGCCGATTGAGTAGAATCAGATTTGGTCCTCGTTCAGAACGTCTCGAAGCTGTATCGCTTGTACCGGCGCCCGGCGGACCGGTTGCGCGAACTGCTTCCGCGTGCCCACCCCCGCCATACGGATTTTTGGGCCCTGCGCGATATCGGCTTCGAGCTCCAGAAGGGTGAGACCCTCGGCCTCGTCGGCCCCAATGGATGCGGCAAGAGCACGCTCCTCCAAATCGTCTGCGGCATCCTGCAACCCACCTCCGGCCGCGTCGTCACGCGCGGACGCATCGCCGCCCTGCTCGAGCTGGGCGCCGGCTTCAACCCCGAATTCACGGGCCGCGAAAACGTCTACCTCAACGGCGAAATCATGGGCCTGAGCCGTGCCGAGATTGACAAGGCCATGCCGTCCATCGAGAGCTTCGCCGAAATCGGCGAGTTCATCGCGCGGCCGGTGAAGGAATACTCCAGCGGCATGTACGTGCGGCTGGCATTTTCCACCGCCATCCACGTCGATCCCGAAATCCTCATCGTGGATGAAGCCCTCGCCGTCGGCGATGCCGTGTTCGCCAATCGCTGTGTGCGCAAATTCCAAGAGCTGAGGGAACGCAAGATCACGGTGCTGTTCGTCTCCCACGACCTGGGCCTGGTGAAGCAGCTCTCCGACCGGGCCATCCTGCTGCTCAACGGGCGCATCGCGGCGCAAGGCGCGCCCAACGACGTCATCAACCGTTACATCGGGCTGGTGCTGGCGAAAGAGGAGTCGAAGAACAAGAAAGACGACCGCATCCACGCCAGCTTCCGGCACGGCGATGGCAGCAGCGAAATTCTGAGCGTCGAGATCCTGAACGCGCGCGGCGAGGCGTCCACGGCGGTTACCGGCGGCGAGCCCATCACCGTGCGCGTGCGCTCGCGCTTCCACCAGGCCAAGTCCGACCCCATGGTGGGCATCCTCATCCGCACGCGCATCGGCATGGACGTTTATGGCACCAATACCCGCCTGGAACGTGTGCGCCTGGGCGATTTCCAGCCGGGCGACGAACTGGAGGTCGATTTCGGAGTGGAGTGCTGGCTGACGCCGCAGCAGTACACGCTCACCGTGGCCACCCAGAATGCCGACGGCACCAGCCACGACTGGCTCGACGATGCCGTAGCCTTCGACGTGGTGGACACGCGCGCGGCGGCCGGCGTGGCCAACTTGAGGGCGCAAGTGCAATGGCGCGTTTCACGGTAAAGGTGCATCCGCGCGCGCGGCGCTCCGCCGTGACGGGGCGGCTGGGCGATGCCTGGAGGCTGGATTTGATCGCTCCGCCCGTCGAGGGCAAGGCCAACGAAGAGTGCGTTCGCTTTCTGGCGGGGCTGATGGGCGTGCCGCGCGCCCGTGTGCGCGTTGTGGCGGGCTTGACATGCCGCACCAAGGTTGTGGAGATTGAGGGAGTCACCGAGGAAGAATTCGGCAGGGCCGCCGGTATAAAGCTATGAACCTCGAAAACATTCAGCGGGAAATTCGCAACCAGAAACTCGACGGGTGGCTGTTCTTCGACCACCACCTGCGCGATCCACTGGCTTACCGCGTGCTCGGCATCTCACCCACGGCCGCGCCCACGCGCCGCTGGTATTATATGATCCCGGCCGAGGGCGAGCCGCGGGGTCTGGTTCATCGCATCGAGCGCGGCGTGCTCGGCGCGCTGCCCGGAGAGCGAATCCCGTACTCGCGTTGGACCGAACAGGTGGAGGGATTGCGCCGGCTCACGGCGGGGCGGCGGCGCGTGGCCATGCAGTATTCGCCGCTGTGCGCCATTCCCTATGTGGCCCTAGTCGACGCCGGCACGGTGGAGCTGGTGCGCAGCCTGGGCGTGGAAGTGGCTAGTTCGGCCGAGCTGATCCAGGCGTTCGAAGCCCGCTGGACGCCGCAGGCGCTCGAGTCACATCTGGAAGCCGGCCGCCGCGTCGATCGCGTGCGCGCCGAGGCCTTCGCCTTGATCCACGAGCGCACCCGCAACGGCGCGCCGCTTCAGGAGCTGGAGGTCAAGCGTTTCGTGCGCGAGGGGTTCGACAGGGCCGGGCTGGTCACCGACCACGGTCCCATCGTGGGGGTGAACGCCAACGCGTCCAACCCGCACTACGAGCCCACCGAAGAGGCCACCGCGCCCATACGCGCCGGCGATTGGGTGCTGCTGGACATGTGGGCCAAGCTCGATACCCCCGGCGCGGTCTACTACGACATCACCTGGACCGCCTTCTGCGGCCATAACCCATCGGAGGAAATGCGCAAGCTGTTCGGCATCGTCACGGGCGCGCGCGACGCCGGCATCGAGCGTGTCCAGAGCGCCATCGCCGCCGGTTACCCGCTGTGCGGCTGGGAGGTGGACGACACCGTGCGCGGCGTGATCGAGAGCGCTGGCTACGGGCCGTACTTCACGCATCGCACGGGCCATTCCATTGGCCAGGAAGTGCACGGCAGCGGCGCCAACATGGACAATTTGGAGACGCACGACGAGCGCCGCGTCGCGCCGTGGACGTGCTTCTCCATCGAGCCGGGCATCTATCTGGAGAAGTTCGGCGTGCGCTCCGAGATCAACATGTTCGTGAGCGAGCGCGAGGCTCGGGTGACGGGCGAGATGCAGCGCGAGATGGCGCTCCTCTAATGCCGGCGCAAGCGCTGGCCGCGGTGGCCACACTGCTCGCCTGCGTCCCGCACGGCAACCGCATCGAACTGCAATTGGACCGCGGCGGCGCCGAGATGCTGTGGGTGACGCCCAGCACGTTCCGCTTCCGCCGCACGCTGAACGGGTTTCTGCCCGAGTTGAACGCGGCGGATCGGGAGCCGGTCGAAGTGGAGATCGACGACACGCCCGGCGCGCTCCGCCTGCGGACGAAGTTCCTCGATATAGCGATTTCGAAACACGGGGTGCTGCTGCGCGTGCGCCGTGCGGATGGAGCGCCGCTGATGACCGATCTGTCGGAGGCGGAACCGGCGGCGGGCGGCGTCGCCTGGGACCGCAAGGCGCTGCCCGGCGTCGAGTTCTTTGGCCTGGGCCCCAGCGCCGGCCCCGATCTTGGTCTGCGCGGCAAGGCAGTGCGAGCCGAGATCCCGCTGTTGATCTCGACGGCGGAGTATGGCGAGTATCACCCCGTCCTTGGCTCATACCGTTTCGATTTCACGGCGGCCGACCGGTACCGGATTACCGCGCCGGGCATCGACTACTATTTCTACTACGGCCCCACCCCGAAGGAGATTTTCGAGGAGCACAATGCCGTGCGTCCGGCGGCGGAGGCGTGGCCCGTTTCATCCGAGCGCTACGGCTCGTGGAGCACGCTGCGGGCCTCGCTGTTGCGGATGGTGCACGCCGCCATGTCGGCGGTGCTGGCGCCCGAATTCGACCTCGCGCCCTATGCCAACGCGCCGCCGGAATTGGTCGAGCGCGCGCGGCAATTGGGTTCCCTGGTTCCCAAGGTGACGCCCGGCGCGGTGGGCCTGAGCGATTTCCGCAGGCAGTTGGCAAGCTTCTTCGACGTTTACGCGCTGGAGATCCGCGACCACGGTCACCCCACCTGGCACCCGCTGCCCCTGCAATTCCCGGAAGATGCGGAAGGCGCGCGCCACGCCGATGAGTTCATGCTGGGCGACGAGATGCTGGTGGCGCCGATTTACGAACCCGGCGGCAAGCGCTCGGTTTATCTGCCGCGCGGCAGTTGGACGAACCTCGACACCAACGGAGTCTTCCCGGGCAAGCGCACCATCGCGGTGGAGACCAAATCGCTGCCGGTCTTCGCGCGCAATGGCTCGATTGTGCCGCTCGATTCCGCCGGAGGAATCGACCTGCACTACTTCCCCAAGCTGGGCGCGGAGTTCTTCCTGCTGGAAAGCGACATCGCCGATTATTCGCAAGTGCACGCCGCGCCCGCCGCCGACATCATGCGCCTCGAGATCGAGTCCAAAAAGGCGCGCGATTACCAGTGGGTGGTACACCACATCGAGAAGCCCGCGTCGGTAGGCTTCCAGAATGTGAAGTACCGCGAGGTGCCTTCACCCGCCGCGATGCCCGCCCGCAGTTGGTTCTACGATGCCCCGCGCAAGAACCTCCACGTGCGCGTGCGCGTCGACGCCGCCCAGGATTCCATCATCAACCTGGTGTGGTAGCCGAACTGCTTGTACGCGCCCGCCCCGGCCTTGGAGAATCGCCATCACCGGTTGCGCTTCTGCCGCCTTGTGGGGCAGGTTTTTAACCTGCGGCGGATTGTTAATCCGCCTTACACCCGTGGCCAGACCACGCCCCATGCCGCAGCGCGGCGTTACCACACCAACCGCGCCCCCAACTGAATCGTCCGGAACCGGTTGGCCGTCGCCGTAATAGTCCCGAAAGCGCTGTTGCTCGCCGTGGTGCTGGGTGCCGCGAATACCGGGTGGTTCAGCACGTTGTACGCTTCCATGCGAATCTGCACGGACGCCTTCTCCGTGAATGCGAAGCGCTTCGAAAGGGACGGGTCCCACTGGTTGATGCCGTCCGCGCGCAGGTTGGAGAACGCCGTCGAGAAGGTGCGCAAGTGATAGTTGAAGGCGTCGGCCGACTTGGTATCGAACAGCGCCGTGTTGAAGGCCGGGCCGTTGACCTGGCGGTTGTCTAGGTTCATCGGGGCGCCACCGAAATAGACGTAGTCGCCGGGGCTCGATGAGCTGCCGTTGACCCACAGGATTGGCCCGCCCACCTGGAAGGTGTAGACGTTGTTCAGCAGCCAGCCGCCGATCAGCGAGTTGCCCAGGCGCGAGTGGAAGTCCAGCGCCTTACCCTTGCCGATGGGTAACTCGTAGGTGATGGCGGTGACGTAACGCTGCGGGTGATCGATCGGCGAAACGCGCTTTTCCGGGACCGGGTCGGAATCGTTGAGCCAGGTCGTTTGCTCCATCAGCCGCGAATAAATGTAATTGAATACGAACGTGAGGCCATACGAAGCGCGCTTTTGCAGGCGGATGTTGACGCTCTGGAAATAAGAACGGCCGTCGTCGAGGTTCTGCTCCAGCACTCCGCCCGAGCCGCTCCAGCCGGTCGAGCTGTCGCCCACCGGAAACTCGGGATATCGCGCCAGCAACTGAGCCGGCGTAGTGGCCGCCGTGTTTTGGCTGGTTTGCAGCCCCGAGAACGGGTTGGCCACTGAGCTGGCGAGGTAGGTCTGGTTGGGGTCGCGCGTGGGGAGCGTGCTCAAGTACTGCCGCGGAATGCCGTTGATCTGGGTATAGTTGATCGGAAGATGCACGGCGTGGTTGCCTATGTAGACCACTTCCAGCATCATGTCCTTGGTCAGGCTTTCCTGGAAGCCGAGATTCCAACGCAGCGAGTACGGGCTCTTCATCACGGGATTCAGGAAGGTGACGGCCTGGCCGGCGAAGGTGAGCAGCCCCAGCGAGTTGCCCGAGGGCTGGAGGAAGCCGGTGGGGAACGGGTTGCTCAGCGTGGTCAGCGGTGTCAGGTAGTTGTTGCTGGTGGCAGTGAGTGACGTGGTTTGGCTGAAGCCTTCCTGGTTGGTATCCGGGTTGGTGGAGAACTTGTCGTCCGGGCCCATGGCCGTGATGGTGACGGGCGCCACGAACATTCCGAAGCCGCCGCGGAGCACCGTCTTGCCGTGCAGGAAGTTGGGCGTCCAGGCCACCCCGAAGCGCGGGCTCACCAGGTGCGAGTTGTTCTGGTAGACCGCCGTCTGGCCGGAGGCCGGGAAGGTCAACCCGCCGAGCACATTGAAAGCGCTGACGGGAAGCTGTGCGATGGGAGACTTGGCATAAGCCGCTTGAGCGGCCGCGGCCAGTGGATTAGCCGTCGTGGTGTTGAAGCCGTCCACCGTGCGGCTGTATTTTTCGTTGTACGGGCCATCGTGGTCGTAGCGCAGGCCGATATTGATGGTAAGGTTGCTCTTCACTCTCCAATCGTCCTGCACGAACACCGCGGAGTAGTACGAATACCAGGAGGCTGTCGTGTTGACGTCATAGCTGCCGCTCGAAGGCAGTCCGAACAGGAAGGCGGCGAAATCCTGTCCGGTGGCCACCGTCGAGGAAGCGCTGCTGGAGGCCCGGTCGAAGTTGTTGTTGAAGGTGAAGGTCCCGGTGGAAGCGCCGGAGGTCAGGGTATTCAAACGGTACTGCCGGAAATCGCCGCCGGCCTTCAGGGTGTGGTTGCCCCTGGTGGTCATCCAGGTAGGAAAGAGCTGGAAGGACTGCGAGGGCAGCTTGTTGGCGCCGGTGGCGCTGAGGTTCTGCAAGCCGGTGGCGCTGTTGAAGGCAATGATGGGCATCTGCAGGTAGGTCGAGTTTCCACCCAGATAGGACGGGAAGCCCAGAGACGTGGGGTTGAAACCCACGCTCGGTATGTTGTGCCCTTCGTTCATGCGCGTGAAGTTCAGGCGAATATCGATTACGTCCGCGGCGTTCAGGGTGAAGACTTCGTCGGCGGCCAAGCCCAGGTTGGCGCGGTACAGCAGCGACCCTTCGGCGACGTTGTTGAAGTAGTTGTTCTTGCTCTGAGAGTAATCGGTATGGCGCACATCCGCGAAGAAACGGCTGCGGCTGCTCATGTTGTAATCGATGCGCCCCATTTCGTTGCTGTAGTTATCCGTGGTGTTGGGCGCGCTCACGAAGTTGTTAATCGTGGCCGCCGGATTGGTGGGCTCCGGGAAGAAAGCCAGATAGGCCTTGGCGATGCCGTTCAACTCGCTGGAGGGGATCTGATTGCCCGGCAGCGCGGTCCGGTTGACGGTCGTGCCGCTCAGGGTGGCGCTGAACGGGTCGTACAGCGTGGTCAGACCGGTGAAGTTTCCCGCCCGCATGGCGTCGGTCGGAACCGTGCCCGTGAAGGCGTTCGGCTGGCCGTCCTTCATGCTTTCCCAGGCGAAGAACCAGAACAGCTTATTGCGGGTGTCAATGAGTTTGGGGGCAAAGAAGGGGCCGCCGGCGGTGACGCCGTACTGGTTGAGGTGGGTTACGGGCCGGGGCGTACCGGCCTTGTTGAGAAAGAAATCGTTGGCGGTCAGCGTATTCGGCTGGTTGAATTCCCAAGCGGAACCGTGGAGGTCGTTGGTGCCGGTCTTGGTGATATGGTCCAAAGTTCCGCCCGCCGAGTGGCCGAAGGCCGCGTCGGTATCGGAAACCTTGACGTGCACTTCCTGCACCGCGTCCTGCGGCGGGCTGTATGCCAAACGGCCGTCCCAGGTGGCGTCGGGGGCGCCGTTGAGCAGCAGTTCGCTAGTCTGCTGGAGAGCCCCGCCGATGGACCAGCCGGCCGCGCCCCCGCTATCGAATGGATGAACCAGGGTGGGCTGCGCATACCCGATGACACCCAACGACAGCGCGGCAGCCATCATCGGCGTGCGGCCGTTGATGGGCAATTCCTCGACTTCTTTGGTGGTCACGGCCTGCCCCAGGGAGGCG
Source organism: Bryobacteraceae bacterium (assembly GCA_049590695.1). GTDB lineage: Bacteria > Acidobacteriota > Terriglobia > Bryobacterales > Bryobacteraceae > Fen-178. Next base: position 2,439 of record JBAWDI010000447.1, on the reverse strand, counting down.
TCTTGGGTATCGAGAAGGGGCGCGTCGGCGGTGACTTCCACCGAGGCCGAGACGTCACCTACATCCAGTTTGAAATCGATCACCGTATGGTCGCCGGCGCCGATGTGTACCCCCTTCCGGAGGGCTTCTTTGAAGCCCGGCGACTGCACCGCGATATCGTATTCGCCGGGCAGAAGGTACGGGGCCGTGTATTGGCCGGAATTATCGGACACGGCGGGGATCTTAGTGCCGGTCTGGGTTTCGGTAACCGTCACCTTGGCTCCCGGAACAGCGGCGCCGGTGGCATCTGTGATCGTACCCCCGATGGTGCCGCGGAATTCCTGAGCGAATAGCGCGGCGGAAAACAGCAATGCGAGAATCGCGACGAACCTGGTCATACACAACTCCTCTATTTGGAAAGCGTTGGCTGAATTGTATAATCAGATCCGGATGATTGATAGCCTCTAGGGGATAACTTGGTGTGGCCCCTCGGTGAGTAACGCGGATGGTAACGGTGTTAACATTAGCATTCGATGGGCGTTGAAGCGGAGGACATTCGCGCGCAGGTCGGCCGTCTGATCCACAGCAAGACGTTCGAGACCTCCGAGGTTCACCGGCACCTGCTTCAATACCTCGCCGAGAAGTCCATTTCCGGAGAAGCCGATCGGCTGAAAGAGTACACCATTGGGCTGGAGGCCTTCGGGAAGCCCCCCACTTACGATCCGAAACACGATTCCATTGTCCGGCTCCAGGCCGGCCGGCTGCGGCAGAAGCTGGCGGCGTACTATCAGACCGAAGCGGCCGGCGACGCGGTCCGGGTGAGTATGCCGAAAGGCGCATTCAAACTCAACTTCGAACCGGTCGCCGCACAGGATCACGCGCACGGGGCGCCTTGGAATCCGCGGCGTGTGATCGTGCTTCTCGCTGCCGCGCTGGCCGTCGCGGCCATCTGGGCCGTGGCTTCCTCCATCGCCCTGGTCCGCCTGCGCAGTCAAGCGGAGGTCACGACCGAGCGGTGGACTCCCGAATTGGAGAGTATTTGGGGGCCGTTTTTGCAGACCAACCGGCCTTTGGTGGTGTGCCTGGGCACTCCCCTGTTTGTCCGATTCCCCGACTTTGGCCTCTTCCGCGATCCGAAGGTCAATGACTGGCCGGAGATGGAGCAATCCAAGCGCTTCACCGCGGTGCGCAAGGCGCTGGGAGCTAAGGGCCTCTTTGCGTCTTACGCGTATACCGGCGCGGGAGAGGCCAGCGCGGCGTTTTTGCTGTCCGAACTTCTCTCGACCCGCAAGCGGATCGTGCTGTTGACGCGCAGCAGCATCCTGTCCTGGGAGCAGATTGTGGATGACGACGTCGTATTTGTAGGGCCGCCGAAATTCAATCCCCAATTACAGGCCGCGGCGATGGCGCAGGACATCGTGATCGAGCCGGAAGGGATTCGGAACAACAAGCCCCAGCCCGGTGAACCGGTGTTTCTCCGGGATCATCTGGTTCCCGAAAAGCCATCCGAGGGCGAGACGCACGCGCTCATCAGCCGGACACCGGGTCTCTCCGGGGTCGGCGATTTGCTGGTGATTGCCGGGAACGCATCGTCGGACACTCTGGCCGCCGCCGAATGGCTCACCCAGCCCTTGCGGGCGAGAGAGTTGGTACGACGTTTGCGCACACCATCCGGCGAATTCCCCCGGTACTTTCAGGTGGTGGTGAAGGTGGCCTTCAAGCAAGGCATCCCGGTTCAGAGTTCCTACGTGTTCCATCACGTTCTGAGCGGGCCGCCACAACGGGTTGGCGTCAAGCCCTAGCGAGCCAGCGCCGCCACTCCCGGCAACTCGATTCCCGCCAGGAATTCGAGCGACGCTCCGCCGCCGGTGGAGACGTGCGAAATCTTGTCGGTCACGCCCGCGGCCTTGATGGCCTTTTCGGAATCGCCGCCGCCCACCACGGAGGTCGCGCCGGAAGCGGCCACGGCCTTGGCCAGCGCCACCGTGCCGTTGTCGAATGGCGGCTTCTCGAAGATGCCCATGGGGCCGTTCCAGATCACCGTCTTGGCGCCGGCGATCACCTGGGAGAAGGCCGCTATCGTCTTGGGCCCGATATCCACTGCGATCTTGCCTTCCGGAATGGTATCCACCACTTCGTTGGCCGCGCCCGCGGCAATCTCCGAAACCACCACGTGGTCCACCGGCAGCATGAGCTTGCCGCCGAGATCGGCCAGCAGCTTGGCGGCCAGTTCCACCTTGTCTTCTTCCACCAGCGACTTGCCCGTGGGCTTGCCTTGCGCCTTGAGGAAGGTGTAAGCCATGGCGCCGCCGATGAGCAGCCGGTCCACGATCTTGCCCAGGTTCTCGATGACTTCGATCTTGTCCGAGACCTTGGCGCCGCCCAGAATCGCGACGCAGGGCCGGGCCGGGTTGGTGGTGGCCATTCCGAGGTACTTCAGCTCTTTGTCCATCAGCAGGC
>JBAWDI010000446.1:0-10255 GCA_049590695.1 Bryobacteraceae bacterium | reverse complement strand
CTCTTGGGGTCCACCGCAGGGAATGCCGGTAGGAATACCGGCATGGCAGGCGAAACGCCTGCTCCACGGTGCGCCGCAGACCACTACGAACTGTAATGCTGCCGAATTTGTGGGGCGGACCCCCTGGTCCGCGCGGGTCCCCCGGACCCGCGCTTCGCCCGAAGAGGCCGAAGAGACCGTCGGTCTGCGGTCCAGGGGGACCGCCCCACGATTTATTCTGGACACCGCAGCGGCTTATTTAAGTGGCATTGGGCGCTTTCGCCTGCCAACCGATTTCTTCACGGTTCGGTCAGGGAGCGGATGCGCAATTACTTATGACGCGCCGTTTAGAACCGTTTCAACGTGCGCAGCAGAGAGGCCGTGGTGCCGCCGGAATGCAGCTCCACCGAATGAACGGGTTTCCAGTTTTCGTCCATGGTCCCGATGTAGACGGCCGACTGACGGGCGCTGCCCATCAGGATGACGGTGTACTTGCGGTCCGGGTAGCCGAGGGCGCGGCACTGCAGCTCGCCCGATTCGCTCTGCCAGTGGTCGGTGGCCGGCTTGCCCAGCTTCTGCACCACGGCGAGATAATCGTCGCGGCCGTTCAGCGTGAGATACTGCTGGTCCTTGGTGGTGTAGACCACGCCCTGCCTGACCTCGCCCACCTGGGTCAGGCGGAGCGCCGCCAGGCAGAGCAGAACGGCCACCGGCAGCGCGGCGCCGATCAGCTTGAAGATGCGGCGGTCGTTGGATTCCAGCCGGATGCCCACCACGGGCGCGGGCGCACCGCGGTCGGCAACGGCCCCTGGCTCCATGGGAGAGCCGCCCGCCGCGACCGGCATCTCGATCACGCGCCGCTGGAACGGCCACACCGTGCCGCCCTTGTATTCCAGCTCCCGGTTCAACCCGACAATCAGGACCGGATCGTCGATGCGCGAAACTTCACCAACCAGCCGCCGCGAGATCCAGATCTCCTCGCCGCTCTTGCAATTGACCACCAGGATCTCCGACCATGTGGCCTTCCGGAAGAGCCACTCGTTGTGCTCGATGTTGACAATCGGCGGATAGAACGAGAATGGCCGGGTGGTCAGATGGTCGAGCGACGGCGGAATGGGCGGGGAGGCCATGACCTGCTTACTTGTAGTGTACCTACTTGCGCCCCACCAGGCGCAGCCGCACGCTGAACGCGCGCGCCTGTCCTCCTCCGTACTTCAGGAACTGGGACGTCCCCTGAACGTTGTTGACCACGTTGGCGTTCAGCGTCCCAGTCAGATTGTTGTAGCCGAACCGCCAGGCCCAGTAATAATGCAAAGCGTGGAACTTGCGCTCCAGGTGCAGGTTGATATTGAAATAATCGGGATAGCGCCGGGAGTCCGGCGGACCCACCGTGAAGCCGTCTTCGTCCACCACTCCGAACGGAAAACCCGTGCGGTATTCCACCAGGTACGCCGCCGTGGTGTTGCGCACCAGAAATTCGAGCTTCCCCGGAAAGAAGCGCTTGGGCAGAGGGGCCACGCCCCACATGTGAATGCGATTGGGCGTGTCCCATTGGAACGGCCCCGGCGCCTGCGGGCCGAAAATGGGGTTCTCCAGGCTGTAATCCACCACCGCGTTGGTGCGCGTGGCGGATCGCGTGTACCCGATGAACCACTCGAACTGGCCCGCGAACGTGCGCCGCAGGCTGAAATCGACGGCATCGTACCGGTCGCGGCGGGTGTTCTGCAACTGGTACGTGGCGCCGGTGAAGAGAGCCGGATTCAGCTCCACGGTGGGCGTCACGAACACGAACCCGTGCGCCCCCGTGCGCCGCGTGTATCCGGCCTTGGCATAGAACTCGTGCGGCACCTTGCGCTCCACGGTGAAGCTGGCGGTGCGGTAATAGGGCACTTCGAGGGCCTGCTCGTTCACCTGGAAAGCGGTGGGCACGGGGCCGTTCACAATTCCTCCCGGCAGGTAGAACGTCGAGAGGCTCACCTGGTCCTGCTGGCGCGTGATCGTGCCCAAACTGATGGCGTCGTAGTAGACGCCCCAACCGGCGGAAAACTTGGTATCGGGCAGGCCGCGCGGCGCCCACGACGCCGAAAAGCGCGGCGCCACCTCCAGGTCGCGGACGATCTCGTTCCATTCCGCGCGCAGGCCCGCTTCCAGCACCAGCCCTTCCCGCGGCGTCCAGTGATCCTCGATGTACTGCGCGGCCTCGAAATTCTTGCGCGCCTGAAAGGGACTGCCCTCGAAGGAAACATAGCGGACCACGGTACCATCGGCGTCGAGGACTTCGTAGTCGTGGCGCGTGACGTGCTGGTGAAACGCCTCCCGCTCGAAATCGATCCCAAACTTCAACTGGTGCGTGCCCAGAAGGTGCAGCGTGGGCAGGAACAGGTTGGCGATCCATTGCTGCCGGTAGGAGTGGCGGTTGGTGCCGACGAAGTAGTTTCCCAGGTCCCCGAAGGGCGTGATTTCGAATAACTGGCCGCCTTGCGGCGAATCGCGCAGCAGCGTGCGGCTGTCGGCGAAGCCGAAATCCAGCAGGGCCCCGTGGCCGAAGTAGTGCTGGTCGCGGATGGTGCTCATGAAGAGCGTCTGGCGATGATTGGTGGTGGCCTCCACGGGATTCAGAATGCTGAGGCCGGAGCGCGCGGTGTCGGAGAGGTTGAACAGGAAGCTGCCGGTGAGGGTATTGGCGTGCGTCAGGTTGACCTGGAAGCGCGAAAGGTCGCTGGCGGTAAGCCCGTTGGTCCGGTTCTGCCCGTTGGGCAGCCCGCGGATGGTATCCACGCTGTAGAAGCCGTCGAGCCCGGTGTGAAACCACGCGCGCCCCTTGGCCAGCGGCCCGGAGAACTCCAGCCGCGGCGTCCATTTATTTACATGGAAGCCGCTCTCGGAGGAGATCCCCGGGAAGAAATTCGTGACGCCGAAGCGCCACCGGTCGTCGCCCATCTTGGTGGTGAGGTCGAGGACGCCGGCGGAGCCTCTCCCATTGTCGGCCGAGAAGCGGCTGTTCTCCACGTCCATGGATTGGATGGTCTCGATATTGACGCGCGCCTCCAGGCGGCCGGTCACGGGATCGGAAACGTTGAAGCCATCGAGCGTGTAGTTGGTCTGGTTGGTGTCGCCTCCGTTGAAGTGGGCCCGGCCGGCGTTATCCTGCACCACGCCGTCCATCATCGGCAGAGCGTTGCGGTAGTCTTGCGGCGCGGGGTACGGGATAGCCTGGATCTCGGCGTTGGAGAGTTCCTTGTGATCGGAGGGCTGCTGCAAATCGATGGCCGGAGGCGAATACGTGACATCGACCCGTTCCGAAAACTCCTGCTCGTGGTTCAGGGTGATGGTGAGCTGAGTGGAGGCGGCGTCAAACCGCTGGCCGTGTCCCTGGTAGAGGTAGAAGCCCAATCGCTCGGCGCGTATAGCGTAAACGCCTGCGGCGGGCAGGTTCAAGTGGAAGTTGCCGGCCAGGTCGGAAGAGGCCACCACCGGCGCGCCTCCCTCGGCCGCCCGCAGTTCCACGCGCGCTCCGGCAATGCCGGCCCCGTTTTCATCCACCACCCGTCCCGATATGGAGACCTGCGCTTGAAGCCCGGTGCAGGCAAGCAGAAGGCCCAGAACGGGTCGCGCACTGTGGGGAAACCTGCCCATCGCGGGTTCGTACGCCTGTGGTACGCCTGCTTACTGACCAGCATACACCCGGCACATCACTCCATAAAAAAGGGGAGCCCGAAGGCTCCCCCTGTACTGCGAACCGCTGGCGCCAGATCCTAGAAGATGAACTTGGCGGAGACAGTGATGCTGCGCGGATTGCTCGAAAACACCTGCGAATCCTGGTTGAACAGCGAGGTGGATGGAATCGTGAAGTTGTGCACCGCGGCGCTGGTGAATCCGATCGGAGCCACGTCGCTGATGTAACCGCCCACATACTGCGGGTGGTTGAAGAAGTTGTAGAACCGTCCGGCGAATTGCAGCTTGTACTTCTCGCCAATCCCCACATTCTTCGCAATCGTGGCGTCAAAGTTGTTCATCGGGTCCATCCGATTGGTGTTGCGGCCCGCGGTGGAAAGACCGCCCTTGGGAACCGTCACGTAGCCGGCAGCCGGATTGTTAATCAGGAAGGCCACGGTGTCGCCGTTGCTATTCTTCAGAGCCGTGGTGCCGCTGCCGATCGCCGGGTTCCCGCCGGCATTGACCGCCGCGCGGTCGCCGCCCGAATCCCCGTTCAGGTTGGAGTCCAGGCCGCTTTGCACCGTGTACCAGGTGCCGGTCTGGTAAGTGTAAATCGGCGCGATTTCCCAGTTGCCGACCAGGTTCTTGAGCGCCCAGTTCTTGGAGCCCTTGTACCAGGGAGTGTCGTACATGACCTGATAGGTGAACCGGTGACGGTGATCCAGAGCCGAACTGGACCGGTCGGCGGCCAGGTCGCGAATATTCTGCGGACGGCGCGGCGTGGTGTACGTGCTGAACACTTCGGCCGTGGAATCATCGATGTTGTGGCTGAAGGTGTAGGCCGCCATGAATTGCAGGCCGTTGGAGAAGCGGCGTGTCAACTGGTTGGCCCAACCGTGATAGGTGGAGTTGCCCCAGGGCATATAGGAGGTGATGATGCCCGTGAATCCGGCAGCCTTGTAAGCCGGGTCCAGGTATCCACCGGCGTTGTAGGCCGCGGTGAGATTCGCCAGCGTGCTGGTCAACCCGTTCAACGTCGCCTGGCTCGGGGCCGTCGCGTAAATCGGCAGTGCGTTGGTGCCATTCACAACCGGTACGCGGTTCAACTGCGCCTGCACCGGCAGGTGGATGCCGCGCGTGCCCAGGTAGCGGCTCTCAAAGGTGTAGTTTTCGTGGAACACGTGCTGGATGCCAATGTTCCATTGCAGCGATTGGGGGCGCACCTGGTTGGGAACGTACCCGCCCGTGCCCGCACGGGCCTGAGCCTGCGTCAAAGCGGCCGTCGAGGCGGTCGGCGGAATGCCGCCGCCAGCCAGGAATCCGCCTTGGTTGAGGCCCGTTACGTCCACCGTGGTGGTGTCCTGCGGAGGCAGAGTGAGCAGGCCGAAGTTATCCACCAGCACGTCGAAGCTGCGGCCGAAGCCGGCGCGGATCGAGGTCTTGCCGCTGGTCCCCGGCGAATACGCCAGGCCGACGCGCGGCATCCACGCATTCTTCATCGCCGTCGGCGCTTGAAACACAATCAGCCCCGGAACGTTCGAAATGGCGTTGACCGTCTGCTGCGTTTCGCTGTAAGGCACCGTATCATATTCGTAGCGCAGGCCCACGTTTACCGTCAGGTTCGGCGTCGCCTTCCAACTGTCGTTCGCGTAGAAACCGGTGTGGATGCGGTCGCCGTAATACCGCTTGCCGCCCAACGAGCGCTGCGCGATGTAGTCCGGGTAGTAGTCGAACAGATAGTCCGAAAGGTAGTCCCATTCGTAATCGCCGCGCGAACGCTGCGTGAAGTCCTGCGGAGAAATTTGTTTCCATCCGTCAAAACCGAACTTCAAGCTGTGCGTGCCCTTGGTCCAGCTCAGGTTCTCGGTCGCCTGGTATTGGTTCTGAATGCCGCCCTGCGGCGCATTGCCGTCCGGACCCAGGTTGCTGATGTTCAATTCGTAAACCGCGATGGTGGGGAATTGATCCAACCCCGGCCACTTCAAGTCTCCCACCGGGTAGTCCTGGGAGTAGCGGTTGAAACCCAGCCGGAATTCGTTGGTCAGACTGGGCGAGAAGGTGTGGAACTCGGTGAACGTAGCCAGGTAGTAGTTGCTGGGGACTGTCTGGAAGAAGATCGGAAATTGGGAAGCCGTGTCGATCGAGCCGTAGCGGTTCAGAACAAAACGCGCGCGCAGGCTGTCCTTATCGGAGAGGTTGACGTCTAGCGCGCCTACGCCGGACTCACCGTTGGTGAAGGACGGCGCATTGAAGCTGATCTGGCCAATCTCGACGGCTTTCGCCGCCGCTGTCTGCGCGGCGCTCCATCCCAGGCTCTCATTGCCCGCTCCCACCAGGGGATAACCGCCCACGCTGGCCGCGGAAACGGCCGTCGGCGCGGTTCCCAGATAGGTCTTCAACTGGGTCATGTTGCTCTGGCTGATCCCCGGGATTCCACTGATGGTCGCCCAACCGTTCGCGGTCGGCGCATAGAGCGAACCTGGGGTGGCGCTGAGGCCCTGCGGATTGTATTCATACAGACCGTAAAAGAAGATCTTGTTCTTCTTGATCGGGCCGCCCAACGAGCCGCCGAAGCGGTTGTTGTCGTAGCGCGGGTGCAGCTCGTCGCCATTCACCGCCGACTGGTTGTCGGCCGCGTTGAGGTTGCGGTTCTGCAAATACTCGTACGCCGTGCCGTGAAACTCGTTGCTGCCGCTCTTCACCACCTGGTTGAACTGGCCGCCCGAAGAGTGGCCGAATTCCGGCGAGATCTGGTTCTGCTGCACGGTGAATTCGGCAACCGCGTCATTGGGCACCGTCACCAGCGGGCCGGTCACGCTGCCGCTGTTGTTATCGATTCCTTCGACCATAAAATTGTTGTTGCGCGGACGCTGTCCGCCCACCGACGGGCCTGCCCCCAGACCCACCGCGCCGCTCGAACCGACGCCCGCGTTCAACAGCGAGAGGTTGATTACGCCGCTTCCGCCGGAAGCGCTCGGGAGGTCCGCCAGGCTCGCCGTTGCAAACGAAGTCTGCACACTCGCCGTGGTGGTGTCGATGGCGGCCGCCGCGGCCGTCACTTCCACTGTCTCTACGTTGGTGCCCACGTCCAGCTTGACGTTCGCGGTCGTAATCTTGTTCAGAGTCACCGCTAGGCCGCGAAGTTGCGCTTTCGTGAAACCCGTTGCCGTCACCGTGACCGTATACGTCCCCGGAGGCAGGTTCGAGAGATGATACTCGCCCGCAGCCGTGCTGGCGGTGCTGCTTTCCACGCCCGTGGCGTCGTTCTTCGCCACCACCGTCGCATTCGGCACGATCGCGCCGCTAGCATCGTAAACAGTGCCCGAAAGATCGCCGCTGATCGACTGAGCGAAGCTGGCGAGGCAGGCAGCCAGGGCGATCAGAAGCACCCCGAGGAATTGCATGTTTCTTGGTTTCATGTCGTTTAGATACCTCCCGGTAAAGATTTGCCGCAGTTCAGACGTTGTCCATCCCTTTGACCACACCGCTGTGGCCCCTTGAGAATCCTGCTTCTACTAGCAACTCGCCTTCCACGGCGAGCAACACGTTAATCCTATTGATAAATATGGAGGTTGTCAACCTTTTCGTGGCGTCTTTTTGAAGAAAGATCCGTAGCACCACTTGGAGGAAGGGGTTCCGGATTGCCAGAACATCGTGTAACCTATTGTTAGCTTTGGGGTTATGAGGTTATGAGATTCTGAACTCTCGGATACGGATTGCGGAATCCTAGAGGATCATAGAGATCCGGTAGCTACAGAACTTCGGCAGCCGGGCACGGGGGTATCCCTACTCCGCCATCCTCCAGCGCCGCGCCGATCCGCAGGATGAGCGGCTCTTCCCACGCCGGGCCGACGATCTGAACCCCGATGGGCAAGCCGCTCGCCCCCAGTCCGCAGGGAATCGAAAGCGCCGGCAGCCCCAGCACGTTGATGCCCCGAACCAGGCGGGTGGTGGCCAGGCGCACGTCCTCGTCCCGCCCGCCCAACCGGACCGTCGTGTCGCCGATGCGCGGGGCCGTGTTGGGCGTGGTGGGAGCGATGAGGCAGTCCACTTCATTCCAGAGCCTGTCGAATTCGCCGCTCAGCTTGCGGCGCAGCCGCTGCGCGTTGATGTAGTCGGTGGCGGGCACCAGGCGGCCCTGGTCGAGCAGGGCCAGCACGTCCGGGCCGAATTTCTCCCGGTGTTCGAGTTGCGGCTCGGCCACCGCGGAGGCTTCCGCCAGCAGAATGACGCGGCCCACGGCATTCAGCGCGGCGACATCCGGAACTCGCACCGGTTTGACCACCGCGCCCAGCGATTGGGCGCGCGCGAAGACTCCGCGAACCGCCCGTTCGACGCCGGCCTCGAGGTGGTCGAAGTAGAAATTCCCGGGGAAGCCGATGCGCAGGCGGCGAATCGAGCAGCCGTCGTCGGGAATGAAATCGACCACCGGATGGCGCGACGAGGTTGGGTCGCGGCGGTCGTATCCCGCGATGGCATTCAGCACCAGGGCGGCATCGCGCACCGAGCGCGCCAGCGGGCCCATGTGATCCAGGCTGTAGGCCAGGGGCAGGGCGCCATAACGGCTCACGCGGCCATAGGTGGGTTTGAGCCCCACCACGCCGCAAAACGCCGCGGGGATGCGGATGGAGCCTCCCGTATCGCTGCCCATGGCGGCGTAGACCATCCCGGCGGCCACCGCCGCGCCCGAGCCGCCGCTCGACCCACCGGGGCTGTGATCGAGATTCCATGGATTGCGCACCGGCCCGTAGTGCGGATTGGCCGACGTGATCCCGTACGCCATCTCGTGCATATTGAGCTTGCCGAGCATCACCGCGCCGGCCGCCCGCAGCCGTTCCACCACGGCCGCGTCCATGGCGGGGACAAAATCCGCGTAGACCTTGGAGCCGCAGGTGGTGCGCACGCCGCGCGTGGCGAACAGGTCTTTCACGGCGACGGGGATTCCGTGGAGCGGCCCGCGGTCGCGCCCCGCGGCCAGCTCGGCATCCGCCTGCCGCGCCTCTTCCACCGCCTGTCCGGCGGTGACGGTGATGAACGCATTCAGCTTGGAATTCAGCCGGCTGATGCGCGCGTCGGCGGCGGCCGCCAGTTCGACGGCGGAGACGCGCCGCGCCCGCAGCGCATCGGCGGCTTCCCGTATGGTCACTCGCCGTCCTCTTCGAGAAGCAGCCCGGTGGCCGGTTCCACATCGGGCGTCAGGCCATTCACTAACGGACGGAAGGCTGCTTCCAGCGCTTCGAGCGGCTCCACGTTATCAACCTCTATGCCGCTGGCTTTGGCGATGGCTTTCCAGTCTTTCATTTGTCCTCCATCGATAGCGGATCTCTCCGGTCCTGGCGTGCCGTCCAGTGCGCCCCGGCCAGCACGATCATGGCCGCCACGAAGCTCCACAGCAGGATGGTGACGGAGTGCTCGAAAATGAGGTACTCGCGGTGGAGCTTGGCCTGCATAAAAGGAGCCACCAGCAGGTTGACATACTTGAGCGCTTCGAGCGCCAGCCCCACCACAATGGCCACGGGAACCACGCGGGCCGGCTCCACCTTCCGGTTGGGCAGCAGCCAATAGACCAGAAACAGCGCCAGTATCGAGATCGGCACGGCCGCCAGCTTGAACATCAGCAGGTTGATCCAAACCCCGAATCCGGTGTTGAGGCTGCTCGCCGCCGACAGCCACTGGCTGTTCAAGGCCGTCAGCATCAGGGAGAGCAGCGCCAGGCTGCCGCACACAAAGATGAGGCCCAGGCTGACAATCTGGTTCTTGATATAGGAGCGGTTCTTGGCGACTCCCCACGCGCGGTTGAGCGCCACCTCCAGCGGCTCGAAGATGCCGTTGGCGGTAATCAGAAGCAGAATCATGGAAGTGAGATGGACCTTGCCGTTCACCTTGAACCATGCCTGGAGGTTCCTGACCATGAACTGGCCCGGCTCGCCGGAGAAAGAATCGCCGATGGCCAGGTAGATGGCCTGCTCGGCCGCCCGCCAGTGGAGGACATCGCGGCAGAACGACGTGATGACGATGAGAAACGGGTAGGTTGAGAGCAACACGCTGGCGGCAATGGCGAGGGCGTAGACGTGCGCCTCGGTCTGCGCCAGGTAGTAGACAGTGGGCCGCCAGCGCCGCCACCACAGCCCTTGGTTCTCGGGAAGGATCGTGGGGAACAAGTTCCAGCTTAACGTGGCGCAGGCACTCCTGCCTGCCGCGTCCCGACTCATCGGGACGCTTGGTTTTTCTAGCCTTATTATGGCTATAATAGTCATATGAAGGCCGTCCCCATTGCGGAGCTCAAGAGCCGGCTCAGCGCTTATGTTCAGCTTGCGCGCGCGGGAGAGGAAATTCTGATACGCGACCGGAACCTGCCAGTCGCCAAACTGGTGCCTCTGGGCGCCGCGGACACCGGCAGCGAAGAACTCGCGCTCGCGGCGGCGGGGAAACTGGCGCTGCCTGAAGAGGTTCTGGACGAGGAGAAGTTCTGGTCGGTGGGGCGGAGACCGCGGATCGCCGCCCGGTCGGCCGGAGCGGTTCGACAAGCCGTATCCAGGGACCGGGAGGAACGGGATGCCCGCATTTTGGGACGCTAGCGCCCTGGTGCCGCTGTGTGTGCCGGGCCAGGCCGAACTGC
>JBAWDI010000445.1:0-5823 GCA_049590695.1 Bryobacteraceae bacterium | reverse complement strand
GGTTTCAGCGTGCGCCTGCAGAGCCGCGCGCGTGAGCAAGCGGTTTCGAGTAATATTGCAAGATTTTGCAAGACCTCGCCAGTACTCGACGGCGCTTGATTCCGGCGGGGGGCGAGGTGCGATGAACACAACAATTGTGTAGTATTGATACAATGATTCCTGGATGGTCAGCGAACGGCGACCTTCCGCCCGGTGTGCATTTCGCCACCTGGCGGGAGCTTGAGGAGCGGCTCGGCTTCAATCCGCGGCGTCAACGGATGCTGGCAGGATTCCGGCAGGCTTGCGAGGAGTTGCGGAAAGCCGGCTGCCGATTGGTCTATCTGGACGGCAGCTTCGTGACCCGGAAGGAACATCCCGGCGACTTCGATGCTTGTTGGGACGTGCAGAACGTGGACGACGCCAGGCTCGACCCCGTCTTCTGGGATTTCTCCCGGGGCCGCGCGGCGCAAAAGCAGCGGTTCCTGGGCGAGTTGTTTCCGGCACAACTGCCTGAAGGTGCGACCGGCAGGGCGTTTGTGGATTTCTTCCAGGTGAACAAGATGAGCGGCGAACCGAAAGGGATTTTGGCAATCCGGCTGGGAAGGAGCAGGCGAAAGTGATCAAGAACGAAAAGCAGTACCGAATCACAAAGGCGCAAGTCCGGCGGTTTCAGGACGCAGTCGCCGAGTTGGCCGGTCGGGATCGTCCCTCGAACATCAGCGCGCGATTGTGGGAAGCCCAACGCCAGGCGGCCCTTAGTCAGATGGAGGAATTGCGAGACCAGGTCGCGGTCTACGAGCGGCTCAACGCGGGCCAGAGCAAAAAAGTGCTTCTTGAAGCCGTCGAGGATTTGCCCAGAGCTCTGATCCGCGCACGCATAGCGGCGGGAATGACGCAGGAGGGCCTCGCGCGCCGCCTTGGGGTCAAGCCGCAACAAGTGCAGCGCTACGAGGCAACCGAGTACGAGAGTGCCAGCTTCGCCCGCATTCTGAAAGTAGTACACGCCCTCGGGCTGAGTATGCCCAGAGCGGTGCGACTGGTTCGCAACGGTTGAGATACTTCGAGATCCGCCTCTCGGCCCAAAATCGCGGCGAACATTCCCCCCCGCGCACTGCGAGCTTCTCGCGCCAATTTTGGCGCCATTCCTAACGTCTACCGACCATTCCGACCCGGTCTGGCGAGCGAGATTCCGAGAACTATTTCCCCCTCGTCCACCAGAGGATCAGTATGCTCCCTGGCCGTGGAGGCCGTGAAACCCAACCTTCAGGTGGACGGCTTGAGCAAAATCTCGATCCGGCAGTCAACGCTATGATAGGCATTATCTGGATGGAACCCGTCGACTGCCGGTCCTCACCGGACGCCAAGATCGCGCTTTTTCGCTCGCTCTTCCGGGGGCGCGACGACGTCTATCCGCGCCGCTTCGAAAGCCGGCGAACAGGAAAATCCGGATATGCTCCTGCATGCGGGAACGAATGGATCCCCGGCATCTGCGAGAAACCGCGAATCAAGTGCGCAGATTGCCCGCACCGCCGGTTCCTGAACGTCACCGATGATGTAATCCGGTGGCACCTTTCAGGTCGTGATCATACCGGACAACCTTTTGTCGGCGGCGTCTACCCGATGCTCCAGGACGAGACGTGTTTCCTCCTCGCCGCCGATTTCGACAAGGAGGGCTGGCGCGAAGACGCGGCCGCCTTTGTAGCAACGTGCCGCCGCATGAATCTGCGGTGCGCCCTGGAACGTTCACGCTCGGGATCCGGCGCCCACGTGTGGCTCTTTTTCGAGGAGGCCCTTCCGGCCGCACTCGCCCGCAAGCTCGGTTCGTCGATTCTCACGGAAACGATGGAGCACCGGCCCGACGTCGGCTTTGATTCGTACGACCGCTTCTTTCCCAACCAGGACACGCTGCCCCAGGGCGGATTCGGCAACCTGATCGCGCTGCCCCTGCAGAAGCAGCCGCGTGAGCGGGGTAACAGCCTGTTCCTCGATGACGATTTCAATCCCCACGCCGATCAATGGGCGTTTCTCTCCTCGGTTGGGAAGACTGGCCGTGCGCAAGTCGAGGACCTCGTACGCAACGCCGAACGCTCGGGGAATGTGGTTGGCGTCCGGTTTCCACTGGCCGAGGAAGACGAGCCCGAACCCTGGACGACGCCGCCATCGCGCCGCCGGAAAGAGCCCCCGATTGCAGGCGAACTGCCGCGCAGCCTGGAGCTCGTACAGGGGAACGAGATCTATATTGCCAGAGAGGATCTCCCGCCAGCCCTGCGAAATCGCCTGCTCCGCGTCGCCGCCTTTCAGAATCCTGAGTTCTACAAGGCGCAGGCGATGCGGCTGCCCACCCACGGTAAACCGCGAGTTATCTCCTGCGCCGAAGAGCACTCGCATCACATCGGCCTTCCCCGAGGCTGCCTGGACGATGTGCGACAACTGCTCGGCGACCTCGGGATCAAATCGACAGTACGGGACGAGCGCAACCCGGGTCAGCGAATCGAACTCGCGTTCACGGGAGAACTGCGGCCGGAGCAGCAGGCGGCGGCAGAGGCGATGTTCGCCCACGATACCGGAGTATTGGCCGCGGCCACGGCCTTCGGAAAGACCGTGATTGCAGCGTGGCTGATCGCGCGGCGCAGCGTGAATACCCTCGTGCTCGTTCACCGGCAGCAACTGCTCGAACAGTGGGTCGACCGATTGTCAACGTTCCTGAACATTCCGGTGGCCGCCATTGGGCGAATCGGGGGCGGGCGCCGCAAGCCGGGCGGGACGATTGACGTCGCGCTCATCCAAAGCCTCGTCCGGAAGGGAGTCGTGGACGATTGCGTTGGAGAATATGGACACCTCATCGTGGACGAGTGCCACCACCTGTCGGCGCAGAGCTTCGAACAGGTCGCGCGCCGTGCCAAAGCGAGGTTCGTCGCGGGGCTGTCGGCGACGGTCGCGCGCAAGGATGGGCACCACCCGATCATCTTTATGCAGTGCGGGCCGGTGCGTTACCGGGTGAACGCCAAAGCGCAGGCGGCACTGAGACCGTTCGTGCACACGGTGATCGTCCGTCCCACCGGTTTTCATTCGAAGCGCGGCCCGGACCTCGACCACCGAAACGAGTTTCTTTCGCTATCCAGGGAACTGGTGGAGGACGAGGAACGCAATCGGCGGATCTGCGAAGATGTGATCCAGGCCGTGCGCGAGGCCCGTTCGCCTCTCGTGCTGACGGAGCGCAATCGGCACCTGGACGCGCTCGCCGCTCAGTTGTCCGGGAGTATCCGCCACTTGGTCGTGCTTCGAGGCGGCATGGGGAGGAAGGAGACCGAAGCCGTTGCGGAACGGTTGGCGCGCATTCCGTACGATGAGGAGCGCGTCCTCCTCTCCACCGGCAAGTACATCGGGGAAGGATTCGACGATCCGCGTCTCGACACACTGTTCGTGACCCTTCCCGTATCGTGGCGCGGGACTGTGGCGCAATACGTGGGCAGGCTGCACCGGCTCCACGAATCAAAGCGCGAGGTGCGGGTGTACGATTACGCGGATCTCGACGTCCCCATGCTGGCACGGATGTTCGATCGGCGCTGCCGTGGATACGAAGCCGTCGGATACACCATAGTCCTGCCCGCAGGCGCGATTGCGGGATGGCCCGTTGACGTTGCGCTGCCTGTCGACCCAGCGTGGAAGCGCGACTACGCGGCGAGCGTACGCAGGCTTGTCAGGGATGGCGTCCAAGCGTCGCTCGCGACGTTATTCGTTGATGCGGCGCGCCCGCTCCCTCCGGATGCGGAGGGCGTACATCGCGCACGCAGTGCTTCCGAGGCCTTTCTGTACCGCCGTCTTCAGACGCTGCCGGGCACTGCGGGGCGTTTTCGATTGAACGCGGGCCTGCCGATCCCATTTGATGCATTCAGCGGCATGGAGGTCGATCTTCTGTGCGACAAGCCGCGTGTGGCGATCGAACTCGACGGTCCGCAGCACCTCGGCGATCCTGTTGCGTACCGCCGCGACCGGCGCAAGGATCAGTTGCTGCAGGAGAATGGCTATATTGTTCTGCGCTTCCTCGCCGAGGATGTCGCGAAGGATCTGGACGCGGTGCTGGATGCGATCCTGCGTGTTCTCGCAAATCGCCGACAGGTCATTACACTGAATCCACCCGGGACGATGTAACAGTCGCGGAATTACGCGATTGCTTTCTCAAGCGCCGGCTCGGAGGCGTTGACCGCGAGTTCCCGCAAGTACGACTTCAGGTCCATTCGGTGCGCTGAGGCCAGTCGGCGGAGCGCCTCATGCGTTGTTCCCTCGCCCTTCTCGATCCGGCGCACCTGTCTTTCAGAAAGGCCTTCGATTTGAGACTGCTTCAGCCCCATTCTCAAACGCAATTCTGCAATGGCCGCCCCGTACCGACTATCATGCAGGGCCTTTGCTGCTTCGGCTCTGGCACGTGCCCCCGGATCAATTGCCGCTCGAATAGCGTCAAGGTCGAGGTGGATATCTGGACCAGCCCAGTAGATGTAACTGCCATCTTCGTCCACCCTAAGGCTCGCGCGTTCGGCTACGGGAATGCGCTTCAGCGATGGCATGCTGTCGAACGCGACCTCATACGGCTGCAGCGCACAGGAAAGCACAAACAGGCGATCCTTCGAGACGCTCGCCTTCGCAATGAGCTCTTCTTGCGCATTCTGAGTCCACGCAGAAAGTACTCTCCGCGGAACGCTGGAATCCGAGTATACGACTGTGTTGCGCATCATCCTGAGACCGGCCCGTTCAAACATCTGAGGAATGGAACTCGGCTGTACGTCGTCTCTGACCAGCAGCGCCCGGAGTTGATGCCGGCGATTGGCAATTGAGACGAACTCAGCGACATGAGGAAGCTCACTGGCCGGGACGATTACGAAGATATTTCGGCCGCGTTCGGCGGTCTGCCGGTTTGGCCGGTGAAGGACTCGGAAACGTCGCCTGTCGGGGACCGCCTCTTCAACGCCACGATCATGTGCCAGCAAAATCAATTCCTGCGCGCTAGTGTTCGTTCCGTTCACGTTTCCCTGCATACTTTCTGCTCCCATTCCCCGAGTAACTCGGCCCGATGCTCCACGACGGCTTTGCGAATTCGTGCGAGCAGCTTCGCCGATGGGTCCTTCTTGCCCCACTTGCGATCGAATACCAATTCGTCATCCGTGCAAAGGAGAAAGTAGACCCGGATCTCCCACTCGCCGCGACGCCGCGCGTGAAGATGCGGAGGCAGATGTTCCGAGGAGTTGAACCAGAGATCCAAGCCTTCCAGGACAACGACCTCTACGGTTCCCACGCGCGCCTCGGCTTCATCGAACCTCCCGAATACGAGTATACTTCGTACCGGACAGACTGGCAATCAATAGCGCTTGATCGATGTTTGGTGTTGTTAACCAGCGGGTCAGAAAGCGCTTTCATGGGATCACTTCGTCCGCCGGGCGAAGATGGGCCGAAGATTGACGATGGGCGAGCCGGCGAAAATGACGCGGCGCAGAATCGGCGGCCCGCTTTCCCCTGTTTTCGGGGCCTCGCATAGCACGATTAAGCGCAGTCATAGCACATCTTGCGAGCTGTTAACCAGCGGGATGCCCTCGTGGGGCCTACCTGACAGTGCCGCCATGGAGATAGAAAGAAATCAGAGAGGAAATCCAGCGTCCGGCACTACCTCAACATGGAAATCCACTCGTTCAGGATCGCCGCTTTAGCTCTCTGCTGCGCTTCGCTTCTTGCCGCGCAGCCCGTCGATGATACGAAAGTCAAGCAGGTCATCATTCTCGGCCGTCACGGCGTTCGATCTCCCGTTGTGGACAACAGCACTCTCAACAATTTCTCCACCCAACCATTCCCGGT
>JBAWDI010000444.1:0-2237 GCA_049590695.1 Bryobacteraceae bacterium | reverse complement strand
GTCGAAATGTGCTTTCAAGCCGGCGCGAAAAGAGTAGCGGTCAGCGACAACCCCTGCAACTCGGCGCAGCGCACTTTTCCACGCAGCGGCATCCAGAGCGCCGCCGAGAAGGCCGGCGCGCAGTGCTATTTCATGGACGAGCGCAAGTTCCGCAAGATGGCCATCAAAGGCGCTCATGTCCTCAAAGAGTGGGAAATCTATGGGGATGTGGTGGAGGCCGACCGCGTCATCAACGTGGGGATCGTCAAGCAGCACAGCCTCACCGGGGCCGTCCTGGGGATGAAGAACCTGATGGGCGTGGCCGGCGGCGCGCGCAACCGCTTCCACCAGGACATCGACAATACCGTCGCGGACCTGGCCGGCTTCATCAAGCCGCAACTGGTGGTGCTCGACGCGGTGCGCGTGCTGGTGGCCAACGGCCCGGAGGGCGGCAACCTGGCCGACGTGAAACGCCGCGACACCATCGTGGCGGGCGTGGACCAGGTGGCGGTGGATGCCTTCGGCGCCACACTGCTGGGCCTCGGGCCGCAGGATATCGGCTACGTGGTGGAAAGTCACGCCCGCGGCCTCGGGAACATGAATTACGCGGCGCTCTCGCTGGCGCGCGTGGAGGTTTAGATGGCTCGCAAAACGCGAACGACGACGCTGGTGTGGCTCCGCCGCGCCGTCCAGACCGCGTTCCTGCTGCTGTTTCTCTACCTCTTTCTGGAAACCGTGTATCACCCCATCAACCGCGTGGGCGGCGGGGTAAAGCTCTTCTTCCAACTCGATCCGCTGGTGATGCTGATGGACTGGCTGGCCTCGCACGCGCTGGCCGCGGGCATGCTGCTTTCGCTGGCGACGCTGGCCGTCACCTTCCTGTTCGGCCGCTGGTTCTGCGGGTGGATTTGCCCCTTCGGCACTGTGCACCATCTGTTCTCGAGCCTGCGCGGCGGTACGGCGAAGGCCCGGCTCGACACGGGCGGCTACGGCCGCTGGCAGAAGGTGAAGTACTACGTGCTGGTGGTATTTCTGGCGGGCGCGCTGCTGGGCGTCAACGTGGTGGGGTGGCTCGACCCGCTTTGCTTCTTCTTCCGCGGAATGGCGGTGGCCGTGTACCCGGCGCTGAACAGCGCCATGGACTCGATTCTGGTCAACGACTCTCTGCGCCGGCACTTTCTCGCGGTTGAGCAGCCGCACTACTTCGGAAACATCCTGGTCGGGGTGCTGTTCGGCGTTGTGATCGCCCTCAACTTCTACCGGGCGCGCTTCTGGTGCCGGTCTATTTGTCCGCTCGGGGCGCTGCTCGGGATCGTCGGCAAGAACCCGTTGGTGCGGCTCCATAAGAGCCCGGACGCCTGCGACAATTGCCGCCTGTGCCTGGCCGATTGCCAGGGCGGCGCCAACCTGCCGGACACCCTCGAATGGAAACCGGCGGAGTGCTTCTACTGCTTCAACTGCGAGTCCGATTGCCCCTCGCGGGCCGTCACCTTCAGCCTGGGAACCAACTTCCTGAAGCCGCCGAAAGACTCGCGGCTGGACCTGGGCCGCCGCCAGTTGCTGGCCTCGGGCGCAGCCGGCGTCGGGGCGGCGTTCCTGTTCCGCACGCATCCGCTGGCCGATAAGCGCTCCTACAACCCCGAGCTGGTGCGGCCACCGGGGGCGCTGGCCGAAGAGGAATTCCTCGCTAAGTGCATCCGCTGCGGCGAGTGCATGAAGGTGTGCCCGACCAACGGCATCCATCCCGCGGCGCTTGAAGCCGGCCTGGAGGGCATGTGGTCGCCGGTCATGAAGATGACCATCGGCTACTGCGAGTACGAATGCACGTTGTGTACCGAGGTCTGCCCCACCGGCGCCATCCGGCTGCTTACCGTGGATGAGAAGCAGAAGATCAAGATCGGCCTGGCGTATATCGACCGCAACCGTTGTCTCCCTTACGCCAGCGCGCGGACGTGCATCGTTTGCGAAGAGTATTGCCCGACGCCCAAGAAAGCCATCTGGTTGGAAGAAGCGCAGGTCACCACGGACACGGGAGAGAAGGTCACGGTGAAACAGCCGCGCGTCAATCTGGAACTTTGTATAGGATGCGGCATCTGCACTAATAAGTGCGTGATCAAGGGGCAGCCGGCGATATTGGTGTCGAGCGTGGGTGAGAGCCGGAATCCGGAGAACGGGGTGCTGCTGTAGGGGCCGGGCATGCCCCATAAGCGCTAAGATAATAGTTGCTTTTTATTCGCTTTTGGTCTAAACTCAGACCA
>JBAWDI010000443.1:0-9968 GCA_049590695.1 Bryobacteraceae bacterium | reverse complement strand
GCCGCCGCCTTCGCCAGCGCGGCTAGAATCACGCGGTCTCCGTCCTTCAAATCGCCTTTGGTGACCTCCGTATACGTGCCGTCGCTTTCGCCGGTAGCGACCACCACGCGCTGCGGCTTGTTGTCCGCGTTCAGTATCCAGACGGCTTCCTCCGCCGCGGCGCCCTTGCGTCCGCCGTTGCCGCCGCCGGCCGCCGCCGTCTCCGACGCCGGATGATAACGCAATGCGGCGTTGGGGACCCTCAGCACGTTGGCGCGCCGATCCACCATTATCTTCACATTCGCCGTCATACCTGGAAACAGCTTCAGGTCCAGATTCGCAACGCCGATCACCGCGTCGTAGGTGATCACGTTCTGCACATTGATGGGCGCCTTGCGGATGGAGGTCACGTTGCCGGTGAACACTTGCCCGGGATACGCATCCACCGTGAATGTCGCGGGCTGGTCCACGCGCACGCGTCCCACGTCGGCTTCCGACACGTTGGTATCCACCTGCATCTTGGTCAGGTCCTGAGCGATCTGAAACAGGGTGGGAGCCGCCAGGCTGGCGGCCACGGTCTGTCCGACATCCACGTTGCGCGACACCACCACGCCATCCACCGGCGCCGTGATCTTGGTGTGGTCCAAGTCGAGCTGAGTCGATTCGAGCGCCGCGGTGAACTGTTTCACCTGCGCCTGGCTGGCAGTCAAAAGCGAATTCGCCACATTCAACTGAGCCTGCGCGACCTTCACGCTGTCTTCCACCGCCTGCTGCTGCGCCACTAATGCGTCGTGATCGGCCAGCGCCGACTTATACGTAGTCTGAGCGGTTTCCAGATCCTCTTTGGCGTCCGCGCCCTGCTTGACCATGATCACGCGCCGGTCCACCTTGACCTTGGCATCGTCGGCGACGGCCTGGGCTTTCAGAACATTCGCCTGCGCGGCTGCCAGAGATGATTTAGCGGCTTGGATGCCCGCCAGGGCCTGCTGGATGACGGCCTGGGCATTGGCTACGGAGGCCCGCGATGCATCGAGGTTAGCCTGGGCCTGATCGACTTTCGCCTGGAAGGGCGCGGGATCGATGCGCGCGATCAACTCGCCCTTCGTCACTTTGGAGTTAAAGTCGGCGAACAAGGCCACTACCACGCCCGACACTTGCGTGCCCACTTGCACGGTTACCACCGCGTTCGGGTTGCCGGTGGCCGATATGGTGACGTCGATGTCGCCGTGTTCGACAGCCGCCGTGCGATATTGAAGTCCCGCGTCTCCCCCGACCAGGGCCCACGTCCCCAACCCCACGGCGACGACAGCCGCGGCGGCAACGATGACAACTGTCTTCCTTTGCATACGCTATCCCGGTCCCCACTTTACGATGCTATTTCCCACTTTGCAATCAGACTAAGGGCAAGCTAAAGCATGCCCCACCAACAAGGAACTGCGTGCCTGCCATTTTCAAAAGGTCCGTTTCATTCTAGCGCCGCCGTCACGTAGATCAGTTGTCCCGACCGTTCCACCAGGAGCGCGATGGGGTCGCCGGACTTCTTGCCATTCAGCGCGCTCCGCAACTCGTCGAGCGACGCCATGGGCTGGTTGTTCAGCGAGTAGATCACGTCGCCCGCCAGCAGGCCCGGATCAAACCCCGCGAATTCCGCCGGAACCGCCGCCACCGCGACACCCGACAGACGCCGCAAATCCGGCAGAATGGCGGTCACCCTCTCGTCGACCGTCATCGCCAGAATCCCCAACCGGCGAACCAGCGCGGCATCGTAATTCACCAGGTCCTCCAGTTGGCTGGGCTGGTTCTTCCGCTCGACCACGGCGACCGTCTTCGACATCCGCTCTTTGCCGCGTTGGATCTCCATGGTCAACTGGTCTCCGGGCGCCCGCTCGAACACCGCGAGAACCAGGTCCCGCGC
This sequence comes from Bryobacteraceae bacterium, assembly GCA_049590695.1. GTDB lineage: Bacteria > Acidobacteriota > Terriglobia > Bryobacterales > Bryobacteraceae > Fen-178. The sequence goes on along the minus strand of JBAWDI010000443.1, from coordinate 8,074 downwards.
CTCTCGCATGGGCTTTCCGTCGACCGACAGCACCACGTCTCCCGGTTCCAGTTCCGCGGCCTCCGCGGCGCTATCCGGCCCCACGTCCGACAGAATGACGCCCGAATCCCGGTCCAGTCCCAGGGCCGCCGCCAGCCTGGGTGTGATCGTCTCGGGAATCACTCCGATGGCGCCGCGCCGCACCCGGCCGTCCTTGCGTAGCTTCTGGTACACGTCCTTGACCAGATTGGCGGGAATGGCGAACCCGAGCCCTTCGTTGCCGCCGGATTGCGAGAAGATCATGGTGTTGATGCCAGCCACGCGCCCTTCGACATCCAGCAAGGGCCCCCCACTATTCCCCGGATTGATGGGAGCGTCGGTCTGGATATAGACCATGGGACTTTCCGGATCGAGTTGCCGGAGAGTCGCGCTCACCACGCCATGCGTGAGAGAGTTCTGCAATCCCAGCGGGCTGCCCAGCGCCAGCACCAATTGCCCCTGCCGGAGATTGTCCGAATCCACGAAAGAAAGCGCCGGGAGATTCTCTCCTTCGATCTTCACCACGGCGATGTCCACTTGCCGATCCAGTCCAATCAGTTTCGCGGGCACCAGGTGCCCGTGCGGCTCCCGCCCCCTTTCGTCGCTGCGCAGAATCTTGACCTCGATGCGGCGGGCGTTCCGCACTACATGGGCGTTGGTGACGATATACCCGTCCGGGTCCACAATGACGCCCGACCCGGTCGCTTCCTGCTCCGAGACGAACCCCGCGCGCTGCGAATCTTCGTTCCCCAGGGGCGCTAGTGTGTGTACCAGGATCTGGACCACGGCCGGACTGGCGGCCTGGGCGAGACCTTCCATGGCGGCGCTGTAATCGGCCAGAACTTTCGAGGGCTGGGGAGACTTCGCCCCTGCCTGCGCGGCGCCTGCTCCGGGCGTCAATAACAGGACTATCGTGCCGAGAATAGCCGTCCCGATCATGTCTCCGTTATCCCACATAAATGCCGGGGTTGCCAGAGAGCACCGTACGGGCCGTCGATCAGCCCAGGCCACCTGCCCCCGGCCCCCGGCTCTGCCCCACTGCCGCGTCAGGTGCGTTACGATGGCTTTCGGTCGCCGCGACCGGAAGAGGTTACTCCATGGCCCAAACGGATGAACCCCCAGAGGGTAGGGTTGCCCAGAGCGATGCCGGCCCAGAGTCCGCGGGTGACATCGCCGGCGACCCCGATTCCTCGCACGTCGCGGCATCGACCGTAGTCGGGATCGGAGCTTCGGCGGGAGGCTTCGAGGCGTTCGGCGAGTTGCTGAATGCCCTCCCGATCGACACCGGGATGGCGTTCGTGCTCGTTCAGCATCTCGACCCGCGGCACCCCAGCGCGCTGGCTGGGTTGCTCGGTCACCGGACGAAGTTGCCCGTGGTCGAGGTGTCCCAAGGAACCGTGGTGCGTCCGAACCGGATCTACGTGATTCCTCCCAACGCGAATATGACCATCGCGCGAGGCGCTCTCAGCCTGACGCCGCGTCCCGAAGCCGGCGAACGATACATGCCCATCGACTCCTTCTTCCGCTCTCTGGCGGAGGATCAGAAAAGCAACGCGATTGGCGTCATCCTCTCCGGGGCGGCCACCGACGGCACGCTGGGCCTGAAGGCCATCAAATCGGAGGGCGGGATCACGTTTGCCCAGGATGAATCCGCCAAGTTCGACGGCATGCCGCGCAACGCCGTGGTCGCGGGAGTGGTGGATTTCGTTCTGCCCCCGGATGGAATTGCCACCGAGCTGGCTGCGATTGCCCGTCATCCCTACCGCCCGGGTGGCGCGGCGCCCGGCTTCCAGGAAACGCGCGCATTTCAGAAGATTCTAGGGCTGCTCAGGACCGCGGCCGGAGTAGACTTTTCGCAATACAAGCCGAATACGCTTTTGCGCCGGATGGAGCGGCGGATCGTCTTGCAGAAGGCCGGCGATCCCGATCATTACTTTCGGATCCTGCAACAGAACCCCGCCGAGGTCCGGGCACTCTCCGAGGACCTGCTCATCAGTGTCACCGAGTTTTTTCGCGACCCGTTGGTCTTCGAGGCGCTGAAAGAGAGAGTTTTCCCCGCGATGATGCGGGAACGGCAGCCCGGCCAGCCCATCCGGGTCTGGGTCCCGGGATGCTCCACCGGCGACGAGGTTTATTCCATCGCCATCTGCCTCATCGAATACATGCAAGACGCCGGACTCGACTTTCCGATCCACATCTTCGGCACGGATGCCAGTGAGAGGAGCATCCAGAAGGCCCGGGCCGGCGTTGTCAGTCCCAGCAACTCCACCGCGATATCCACCGAGCGGTTGAAGCGCTTTTTCGTGCCAGTGGAAGCGGGATACCAGATCGTCCGCCCAATTCGCGACCGGTGTGTGTTTGCCGTCCATAACCTGGCCGCCGACCCTCCGTTTTCCCGCATGGATCTGATCAGTTGCCGGAATCTATTGATCTATCTGGGACCGGCTTTGCAGCAGCGTGTCCTCGCTACGCTGTTCTACGCATTGCAGCCCGGCGGCTGTCTGGTGCTCGGCAGCACGGAGACTCCGGGGAGCCTGGCGGAGTACTTTATTCCGCTCGATAGCCAGCACCGGATTTACACGCGGAAACCGTCGGCGGACCGGCATGGATTCGAGCTGCCCGCCCGCGTAGCCATGTTCCCGGTCTTCAAGCAGGACGAAGGTTCCCTGGCTGGCGCATCCAAGGTGCGAGATGGCGCTCCGCTCAGCCCTCTGCAAAAGCAGGTGGATCGTTTGCTGCTGGCCGAATACGCGCCGCCTTCCGTGGTGATCGACGACAGTTTTTGCATTGTCGAGTTCCGCGGCTCGGTGGGGCCGTACCTCGCCCCGCATGCCGGCGAAGCCGATCTGGGTCTGTTCCGCATGTTGCGCGAGGATGTGGTATTGCATGTGGGCGCGGCGCTGGAAGAGGCGCGGCAAAAGAACATGGGCGTCCGGGTGGAAGGCATCCCGGTCTCCCTCGGCGGGCCGCGGACCATCGCACTGGCCGTTACACCGCTCTCCACCGCCGAGACCGGACGCCACTTCCTGATCGCCTTCGAGGACGATCCGCGAGCCGGAGCGGCCTCCACGGACGGGACCGCCAATCCGGAGGAGCCGCCCGATCCCCTGGGGCGGATTTCCCAGTTGGAAACGGAACTGACGGCCACCCGCCGGTATCTGCAATCCATCATCGAGGAACTGCGCTCGGCCAACGAGGAAGCCCAGTCTACCAATGAAGAGCTGCTGAGTTCCAACGAGGAGCTGCAGACCGCTAAGGAAGAGCTGCAAGCCTCCAACGAGGAGTTGCATACGCTCAATGCGGAAATGGAGGGCCGCAACGCGGAACTCAAGATCCTCACCGACGACCTGCTCAACCTGCTGGCCAGCCTGCAAACTCCGATTTTGATGTTGGACGCATCCCTGCGCATCCGGCGCTTCACGCAAGTATCGGAAAAGCTGCTCAACCTGATCTCCACCGATATCGGGAGGCCGGTTTCCGACCTCCAGCCCCGGATTAACTTGCCCCAGTTGGAAGAGATCATCTCGCAAGTCGTCGCCACACTCGCTCCCGACGAGCGGGAGGTGCAGGATCGCGAGGGACGGTGGTACTCCCTTCGCGTGCGGCCCTACCGCACCAGCGAGAATCGCATCGAAGGCGCCGTCCTCCAGTTGATCGACATCGATCAGTCGAAGAAGATTCTGGAGCAGGTCGGGCAAGCGCGGGATTACGCGGCGGCCATCGTCGAGACGGTCCGCGAGCCTCTGATCGTGCTCGACGCGGAGTTGAGAATCGAGACGGCCAACAAGGCCTTCTTTCAAACCTTCCATACGTCGCCGGAAGAAAACCTGAAAAAGACGATTTACGAGGTGGGCGGAGGCCAGTTCGATTTCCCCAAGCTCCGCGATTTACTCGGCCGCGTGGCTCAAACCGATGCCGGCATCGAGGACGTGGAGATCGAGCGCGATTTCGAACGGATTGGCCGCAAGACCATCCTGTTGAACGCGCGCCGCATCGAGCGGGAAGAGGCCGGACTGATCCTGCTGGCGTTCGAGGACATCACCGAGCGCAAGCGCGCCGCCGAGGCCCGTTACCGCCGCTTGTTCGAAGCCGCCAAGGACGGCATCTTAATCGCGGACCGGGACACGGGCGAAGTCACGGACGCAAACCCATTCCTCGAGGCGCTGTTCGGTTACCGGCGCGAGGAACTGGTGGGCGGGAAATGGTGGGAAACGGAACCGCTCCGCGACCTTCCCGATGTGAAATCCACGCTCGAGCGGATGCGTGCGCAGGACGTGGCGCGCTTCCCCGACCTGCTGCTGAAATCCAAGAGCAAGCGCGCGGTGCATGTGGAACTGGTGGCCAACGAGTACGCGGAAGGCGATCGCCACGTAATTCAACTCAACATTCGCGACATTACCGACCGCAAGAGGTTCGAACGCCACCTCCAGCACACTCAGAAGCTGGAGAGCCTGGGCTTGCTCGCCGGGGGCATCGCGCACGATTTCAATAACTTGCTTACCGGCATCCTGGGAAACGCCAGTCTGGGTCTGACGGAACTCCCCGACTCCGCTCCCATGCGCAGATATTTCCGGGAAATTGTGAGCGCCAGCGAACGCGCGGCCGATTTGACGCGCCAGTTGCTGGCCTACGCGGGCAAGGGCCGGTTCGTGTTGGAGCGCATCGACCTGTCGCAACTGGTCCGCGAAATCGAGCCGCTGATTCACACTTCCATCCCCAAGATGGTGGACATCCAACTGGACCTGGGAGCGTGCCTCCCATCCATCGAGGCCGATCCGGGGCAGATTCAGCAGCTCGTCATGAACCTGATCATCAATGGCGCGGAGGCCATTGGAGAGGGCAACCCGGGCACGGTGGTGATCCGGACGGAAACTCGCAATCTGGACGCGGAGGAGATACGAAGAGAGTTCCCCAACGATCAACTGACTCCAGGCTCATATGTTGGCATCGAGGTTCGCGATACCGGCTCGGGTATGGATGAGGCCACCAGGAACAAGATTTTCGATCCCTTCTTCACCACCAAGTTCCAGGGCAGGGGTTTGGGGCTGGCGGCCGTGTCTGGCATCGTGAGGGCCCAAAAAGGCGCCATACGCGTATACTCCAGCCCCGGCCAGGGGAGTTCGTTTCAGGTTCTGTTCCCGGCAGTGGCGGCCCAGGCAGCGGACCGCCGCCCCCGCATGGCGCCCGCGGAAACCCCCGCCGGCGGCACGATTCTGTTCATAGACGATGAGGAAGCGCTGCGGCGCCTGGCCCAATCGGCGCTGGAGCGCAACGGCTGGCGTGTGCTTCTGGCGGAAAATGGCGCCAAGGGCGTTCGGTTGTTTCAGGAGAATCAGGACCACATCACCGTCGTGATCCTGGACATGACCATGGCCGTCATGGGTGGAGAGGAGGCTCTGGACCGCATGAAAACCATCCGCCCCGGTGTCCCGGTGATCATCTCGACCGGCTACGGCGAACTGGAGGCCGCGCGGCACTTCGCCGGAAAGGACATGGCCGGTCTCCTGGAAAAGCCCTACACCGTGAACCAACTGATGGAAAGCATCGCGGTGGTGCTCGGCCGATCGTAACTTCGATCGAAGCCCACTTCATTGTTCGTAATTATCTACGTTTATAAGGCAGTTTCCACGGACCAACGGGTTGTACCCTCCGCATCTGGGGGTGAATGCCATGGCCCGATCCGGTAAGTTTCAAAGGCCAACGGATCGGGCCTTGCTGTTTAGGACCGAGGTTCCGGAGCTACGGGCCAATGGTTTCGCTTTCGTCTCAACTCCCCCCAACGGCCAATGGCAAGACAACGGGAGGGATTCCCATCTGGCCGCACATGTTAAGGACAAATTGTCTGGCATGTGGAATCAAGAGAAGCCTCAGTTCAGACTCGACAAATCTCTCCGCCCCTTCTTTCCAGACCGGAGCCGTAGCGTGCATATGGACCTCGAAAACAAACTCCATCTTGAGAGGAGGCGCAGAGTCCGGATTCGCGGATTCTGCCACCGTGAACCGCCCCTCGGCCTCAAAATGCTTTTGACCAATCTCCGTCAGCTTGTACTCGTCGCGGAACGCCTGGACTGGCGACTTGTCCTTACTGAGCATACTGAACAGCGCACCGCTGTCCACAGACGCAGAGCAACTCTTCAGGCTCAGGTCTATCAATTGGAGGCCTCGGAGGAAATCCTCATAGGAGGGGGCGGCTTTAGATTTCTGTTTTGTGTGCGTAGGCATGTTTTGCTGTTCTTGCGAAAGTGTTGGCGACCGTTCCCGCTTGGCAACCACCAATCAGGTTGTGAATATACGGAAGTGATTGTCTGGCCTCACCCTGATTTCTTTGCCCTAGCATTACCCACGCTGTGGTGGAAACGCGGCGCCGATCATAGGGATCACCGTGAATAGCGCCCCCGACCGCCATAAGCTGGGCTCCGAAAAGGCGCTCCAAAACAGTGCCCCAATCTCTGGAAGTGGTTTTGGATTCCACCGCTTTCGAAAGCATGACTGTCACTAGTTGATTGAGGCTGATATTCTCTTCCTTTGCCATTTGGGACAGTCTCCGGTGCAAACTGCGCGGAACCCGCTGCACCCATTTTCCGCTCGGGAGGTCTTCCTCCTCTTCGGGTTCTGGTACGGGCTGACCCGACTCAATACGCCGTTCAATCCATGCCTGCTGGAAGTCCTTCAGAACCTCAAGCGCTTCATTTACGTCCTGCCCATGGGCGATGCAGCCCGGCAGTTCCTTGACCTGGGCCACGATGTCACCATCCTCGTCGGGACGGAGGATGATTGTGTACGGGAGCGTCATGTAGTGGCCAACATCTTTGACGGCTTCAATCTTTTTCATAAGCGCCCACCTCGATTGTCGCCTTAATAAATGTCTTCACATAGCAGGGCTTCAACTGCTTGCTGCCACGGTTGTGTGTACAGATGCTAAAAGTTTCTCCCTCAATCCAGCAGATCATTCCGTGTCCCGTGCTGCGCCATCCCGCATTGAAGCCGTGCGTTTCGCGAAGTTCATCCAGAATCTTTGCGATCACCTTTCCCTCGACATTCTTCGGTCTTCCTTCTAAAGAACGAATCTGGTCTTGGATGTCTTTGAGGTCCGCCATCGCTCACCAACCTGCGCCATCATTAGCATTTGCAACATTAGCACTAGCAACCTCCTGATACTGCCCATAGTATCAGAATTCCGTAGGCAGTTGCAAGCGGAAAGTGCACGATTTATTGAACCTCTACTTGTACATGGCGGCTATTTTGGGCTTGCGATGAGGTGTTGAGTCTATGCACCGCTATACCCAGCCAGAATCCTTAAGACCACACAATACGAAGGGGTGCGGTGTCTCGGTTCAACCAGATCAGATTCATTTATCCCCCTAGATGCGGTGGAAATCTAGCCCTTAGCAATAATGGCCCGCGGCGGTGGTAGAATCGAAGCGGGGCGGTCGAAAAACTCAAAGTCCCCTGGGATCAGTTCAAGGCCGTAATCCGCTCCTTGTTGAATGCCCCGCCGATGCCCCTGGCCGATATACCGCGCAAGCGAAAGCCGGCTCAGGCGAAACGCGGGAAGGCCCGCTAAACAGTTCGTTGAGACCCAACTTCCGCTTAATTGGCGTTCCCGCCAATCGCCGCAATTCGTTCCGCACCGCGCAACCGCGTTTCAGAAAAACGCGTATCCGCCCTCGGCGTTAATCATAGCATAGGGCTCTTTTCGGCCAGATTATTCTCTTGACATCCGCCACAATTAGTACTAATAAATTAGTATGAGGCAGCCGAGTTCGACCCTTACCGGGCAGGAACTGGAGATCATGAAGATCGTCTGGGAGCGCAACCGCGCCACCGTCCGCGACGTCTACGAGGCTTTGCTGGAACGGCGCAAAGTGGCCTACACCACGGTCATGACCATGATGAAGATCCTGGAGCAGAAGAAATACCTGAAGAAGAGCCAGGCGGACCGCGCCTACGTTTACCGGCCAGCGCAGCCCCAACACAAGGTGATCGGCGCCATGGTGCGGGAATTCGTAAACCGGGTGTTCAACGGCTCGGCCGAGCCGCTGCTGGTGCACCTGGT
>JBAWDI010000442.1:0-2028 GCA_049590695.1 Bryobacteraceae bacterium | reverse complement strand
CGGGGGACCGATTCCGTCGTACTCCGCACTCGCCTTGCCGTCCACCACGGCCAACCACCTCGCGTCCTTCTTTGCCAAGTACGCCACGCGTTTGCCGTCTGGGCTGAAGATCAGGCGTCCGACTCCGTCGTACTCCGCGCCCGCCTCGCCATCCACCACCATGGACCACTTGCATTTTGGACAGCTACCCGCCGAGCCGATCTCCCCTTTCGCGAATGCATACGCCACACGTTTGCCGTCTGGGCTGAAGATCAAGGAGCCTGGAACGAATCCGTCGTACTCCGCACTCGCCCTGCCGTCCACCACCACCAACAACTTCTTCCCCTTGTTTGCCACATACGCCACGCGTTTGCCGTCTGGGCTGAAGATCAAACCACCGACTCCGTCGTGCTCTGCGACCGTCTGGCCGTCCACCACGACCAACCACTTCGGGCCCTTCCAGGCCAAATACCCTACACGCTTGCTGTCGAGGCTGAAGATCAGGGAGCCTGGAACGAATCCGTCATACTGCGCGGCGGGCTGGCCGTCCGCCACTACCGACCACGTCCCGCCCTTCTTTGCCGCATACGCCACGCGTTTGCCGTCCGGGCTGAAGATCAGCGCGCTAAGTACGTCGTATTCCCCGGCCGCCTGGCCGTCTACCACGACCAACCACTTCCCATGCTTCGTTGCCGCATACGCCACGCGTTTGCCGTCGGGGCTGAAGATCGGCACGCTGATACTGTCGTACTCACTGCCCACTTGGCCGTCCACTACCAAGGACCACTTGCAGTTTGTACAGCCGCCCGCCAGGTTGATCTTCCCCTTCGCGAATGCATACGCCATACGTTTGCTATCGGAGCTGAAGACGATTACACCAACGGCTCCGTCGTATTCCGTGCCCCCCTGGCCGTCCACCACCACCAGCGACTTCTTCCCCTTCCGGGCTGCGTAGGCCACGTGTTGGCTATCTGGGCTGAAGACCAGACCTTCGACTGCGTCGTACTCGGTGCCCGCCTGGCCGTCTACTACGACCGATAGCTTTTGTCCCTTGTGTGTGACATAAGCCTTATGCCGCGCGTCGCGACTGAAGACAATAGCCAGCCGCTCCGCATCGATGGGCCCCAAACGAGTCTCTTCGATTTTGTAGGCATCCGTCGGCGCGGGGGTCGGTTGGGCCGACGCCCCCGTCAAACCGATCATGACCGTTGACCAAACGGCAATCGATTTCATAGCTTTAAGGACGATCATAGTTGGCTTCCCTTGCGTGGCGAACCGTCTAATGGCTGTTTCGTGCTTAGAATCATTTTCCGGTGATCTCAACCCACCATTTATCTATGTTAGCGGTGGAGCTAATCGTCCTGCCGCTCACGGTCGTTCTTCCTCCAGAGTATTGAATCCTTCGTTGGGCTTTATATGTCTTACCAGCTTCTACAACAATGTCCTGGATTATTGTGGTACTGTTAAGATAAGCATGACCGCCAAGGGGACTGTATCCAAAGAAAAACGTGATCTTGTGCTGGCCTGGAAGCAACTCTATCGAGCCGGGAGGATTTAACGGGAGTGGTTTGGCTAGACCGAGGATCGACGCTGCGGTCGGGTGGGTACGCGGCGAGCCGTCCCAATAAAAGAGGGTCGATTTTCCATCGACTGCCGCTACCTGAATATGGCTGAGGTTAAGAACTGCCACCTGCGTTCGTTGAAGAACAGGACCGAGGTAAGCCCGATAGGGCGCCGCCGATGCCGAGGCAGCCAGACCGATTATGGCCGTTGACCAAATGGCAGTCCATTTCGCGGCTCGAAGAACGTTCCGAGTAGGCTTGGTTTGCATGACGAACATTCTATAGCATTCCAGACTGACCGGGGACGCGCCTTCGCCACGCTTTCAAATCCCAATTCTCCCCACTTCGCCCGCGCTGATGTCATCGTGGCGCCGGCCGTAGACGCCGGTCGTCTCTGCGCTCAAGTGCCCGGCGATGCGCCGCGTGACCCCGGTTCGCCCGCCGTTCGTGATGCAGTATGTAATCCCCGTAGCCCGAAAAGTGTGGC
>JBAWDI010000441.1:0-9125 GCA_049590695.1 Bryobacteraceae bacterium | reverse complement strand
CACGAAATCGGACTTGATTCTGCGCGATCTGGAGCTGTTGCGGGAGATTGCGCGCGGTACGGGCTGGAGGCGGGGCCCATCGGGTACCGGCCGGAATTGTGGGAGGGGGAGGAGCAGGGGGAGCTGTTTCCGCTACAGTGAAGGCTGAGATGGATCTGGCGGCCTTCGATTACGAATTGCCGGGCGAACTGATCGCGCAGGAACCGCTGGCGGATCGCGCGGGGGCGCGGATGCTGGTGCTCCATCGCGCGGAGGGGCGCTGGGAAGACCGGCGATTTCGCGATTTGCCGGAGTTTCTCGGCAAGGGAGATTGCCTGGTTCTGAACGACTCGCGCGTGTTTCCGGCCAGGTTGTTTGGACGGCGCGCGGGCGTGCACGCGCTGCCCATCGGGAAGAAGAATCCTAAACGGCGCGAGTATTTGAGCGGAGAGGTGGAGGTGTTTCTGCTGCGCGCCGTGAGCCCCGATGGGCGGGACTGGGAAGCGCTTGTCCGGCCGGGGCGCAAGATGCCGGTGGGGGAACGCGTCGGGTTTTTGGACGGGCTCGTGGGTGAAGTGATTGCGCGCGGGGAATTCGGCGAACGCACGGTGCGGTTTCACGGGGACGTGGATTTGTTCCAGGAATTCGAGAAGATCGGGCACGTGCCGCTGCCGCCGTATATCAAGCGGGCCGACGAGCCGGCGGATCGGGAACGGTACCAGACGGTGTACGCGCGCGAAAAGGGGTCGGTGGCGGCGCCTACGGCGGGGCTGCATTTCACGCCGGAGGTGCTGGAGGCTTGCCGCGCGCGCGGGGCGGAGATGGCGTACGTCACGCTGCACGTGGGGCTCGGCACCTTTCAGCCGCTGCACGCGGAGCGGGTGGAAGACGGGCGGCTGCACGCCGAGAGGTACCAGATCACCGAAGAGAATGCAGACAAAATGCGAGCGGCGAGGCGGGTGGTGGCGGTGGGGACTACCAGCGTGCGGACCATCGAGAGCGCGTGGGCACAGGGACGGATGAGCGGGGAAACGGATATCTTTATATATCCGGGGTATCAGTTTCGCGGGGTCGAGGCGATGCTGACCAATTTCCATCTGCCGCGAACCAGCTTGCTGCTGCTGGTGTGCGCGTTCGCGGGGACGGAACTGGCGCTGGCGGCGTATCGGCACGCGGTGGAAGTGCGGTATCGGTTTTATTCGTACGGGGATTGTATGTTAGTGGTCTGAAGGGCGCGTGATGGCGCCTTCGGAGGCCGAAGAGACCAGCGCGCAATACTTGGCGAAGACGCCGGTCTTGTAGCGCGGGGCGCGGGGCTTCCAGGCGGCCAGGCGCCGGGCCAGCTCGGCGGCGGGAATGCCGATATCGATTACACCCTTGTCGGCATCCACCGTGATCGGGTCGCCCTCTTGCACAACGGCGATGGGGCCGCCGTTGAAGGCCTCGGGGGCCACGTGGGCGATCATGAAGCCGTGGGTGGCGCCGCTGAAACGGCCGTCGGTCACCAGCGCCACGCTGTCGGAAAGGCCGGCGCCCACGATCGCGCCAGTCACGCCTAGCATCTCGCGCATGCCCGGGCCGCCGCGCGGGCCTTCGTAGCGGATGATCACCACGTCGTTGGGCTTAATGCGGCCGCTCGTGACGGCTTCCATGGCGTCTTCTTCGCGATCGAAGACGCGCGCGGGGCCGTGGTGGACTTTCTTCTCGTGGCCGGCCAGCTTGATGACGCAGCCTTCCGGGGCCAGGCTTCCGCGCAGGATGGCGATTCCGCCGCGCGGCTTGAGGGCCTTGTTCAGAGGCAGAATCACTTCCTGACCCGGAGTTTCGCGGGCATCGGCGGCTTCTTCGGCCAAGGTGCGGCCGGTCACTGTGATCGCCGAGCCATCGATGAACCTACCCTCCAGCAGGCGCTTCGCAATCACCCCAATGCCGCCGGCTTTATCCACGTCCGCGGCCATAAAACGGCCGGCGGGCTTGAGGTCGACGAAGATCGGGGTGCGGGCGCAGACGGCGTCGAAATCGTCGATGGAAAGCGGCACTTCGGCTTCGCGCGCCATGGCCAGCAGGTGGAGCACGGCGTTGGTGGAGCCTCCCGTGGCGGCCACGCTGGCGATGGCGTTCTCGAAAGCCGCGCGCGTGCAGATGTCGCGCGGGCGCAGATTGTTGCGGACGGCGTTCATGATGATCTGGCCACAGCCGCGGGCCACCTCGTCCTTGCGCTTATCGACCTGCGGCACCGCGGCCATGCCCATGGGGCAAAGTCCGATCAGCTCCAGCACGGTGGCCATGGTGTTGGCGGTGAACTGGCCTCCACAGGCGCCCGCGCCGGGGCAGGCATGGTCTTCGATATCGAGCAGCTCGGCGTCCGTGATGCGGCCCGCCGCGTTGGCGCCCACCGCCTCGAACACGTCGCCGATGCTGATGTCGTGCCCTTTGTACTTGCCGGGCAGGATGGAGCCGCCGTAGAGCACCAGGCCGGGGACGTTGGTGCGCAGCAGGGCCATGGCCGCGCCGGGGATGGTCTTGTCGCAGGCGACGAGAGCCACCACGCCGTCGAACATGTGGCCGCGCACCATCAGCTCGATGGAATCGGCAATCACCTCGCGGCTGACGAGCGAGGTCTTCATGCCTTCGGTGCCCATGGTCACGCCGTCGCTAATGGCGATGGTATTGAACTCCATGGGAGTGCCGCCGGCCGCGCGTATGCCCTCCTTCACCTTGACGGCCAGCTCCCGCAAGTTGTAGTTGCAGGGCATGGTCTCGATCCAGGTATTCGCCACACCGATGATCGGCTTGGCGAGGTCTTCGTCGGTGAAGCCGATGGCTTTCAGCATGGCGCGTGCGGGAGCGCGGTCGCGACCCTGGGTAATGGTATAGCTTTGGAGTTTCATAAGGGAAATAACCAGTCTACGTCAAATCCGCAGGACGGCGGCGCCGCGAATGGCGTCGTTCTTCAACGCATTCAACGCCTGGTTGGCTTGGTCGAGCGCGAACTCGCGCACTTCGGTGTGGATGGGGATTTCGGCGGCGATGCGCAGGAAGTCTTCGCCGTCCTGGCGGGTGTTGTTGGCCACGCTGCGGATGGCGCGCTCGTGGTACAGCAGATCGTAATCGAGCGGCGGAATGGGGCTCATGTGAATGCCGCCGAGGGCCACGGTGCCTCCGCGCTTGAGCGCCCGCAGCGCCGGAATCACCAGCTCGCCGGCGGGCGCGAAGATCATGGCGGCGTCGACCTTTTCGGGCGGTTCGTCGTCCGATCCGCCGGCCCACACGGCGCCCAGATCGAGCGCCAGCTTGCGATGGCGCGGGTCGCGGGACATGGCGTAGACGCCGATGTTCCAATGGCGCGCCACCTGAATGGCGACGTGCGCGGCGGCGCCGAAACCGTAAATGGCGAGGCGTCCCCCGGGCTCGACGCCGGAAAGCCGCAAGGTGCGGAAGCCGATGATGCCGGCGCAGAGCAGCGGCGCCACGTGCAGGTCGCTCGCGCCCTCCGGCAGCGCGTAGACGAAATCCTCGGGGGTCGCGACGTACTCGGCGTAGCCGCCATCCACCATCCAGCCGGTGAACACGGCGCGCTCGCAGAGGTTCTCGCGCGCAGAGCGGCAGTATTCGCACGCGCCGCAAGTCTGGTACAGCCAGGGGATGCCCACGCGCGCGCCCGGCTGGAAACGCGACGCGTGGAGTCCGTTCTCTTCCACGATGCCCACCACCTGGTGGCCGGGCACGATGGGCGATTTGAGCGGAGCGAGTTCGCCCTCGACGACGTGGAGGTCGGTGCGGCACACCCCGCAGGCATGCACCCGCACCAGCACCTGGCCGGCGGCAGGCTGCGGTTTGGGCAAGTCCACGATGCGGAGGGGATTGGATTCGACGGGGGCCGGCGATACGAGGACACAAGCCTTCATGGTTTGATTATCCCGCGCGGTGCAAGAATAGGATGGTGTCGAAGCGGATCATGATCGCCGTGGTGGGAGCGGGCATCGGCTCGCTGGCCGGGCTGCTGGTCTCCTTCCTGGGGGCGGGCAATTCGGCGCTGATCATCGGAGCGGTGCTGGGCGCCGTGGTGCCACTCGTCGTGCTCGGCCCGCCGGGGCGATAATCGGCACCGGTTCGGCCACTCTGGCGGCGTCGAGGGCCGTGAACGGTTCGTCGGCGTTCAACCGATGCGGATAGGCGTCGTACACGCGCCGCATCGGGTTCAAAGCCAGCAGCGGATCTTGAAAGACCAGCGAAATCTCGGCGCCGCGGATGCGCTCGAGCTGGCGTTCGGAGGCGGAAAGCACCTCGAAATCCCGCAGTTGGACGGAGCCGCGGACCCGGTAGCGATCGGAAACCGCCGGAACTGTGATGTTTCGTACGGAAAGCAAATCGACCGTGAGATTCCGCACCGTCAACGCTCCGGACGGCATCCCCTTCATTCTGGCGCAGGGTGGCGCGGGCCGCAATGCGGCCTGCCTGCTGTCTAAAGTAATAGAGATAAACAGACCCAAAGATACTGGAACTGCGGAGGTTTTTGGGGTAGGATTCTTGGAGGAGTGAGCCATGTCGCGAATCGGTATCGCGCTTTTTTCCTTCCTTCTTCTGGTCCCGCAGGGGCTTCGGGCTGCTGCGCAGTTGACCACGCTCGTAACGAGCAAGGTGGCGCCGTCCACGACTTCTTGCACTGCTCCGACTCCGTCCACGACTTTCTCGACCACTGACACGGCCGTCTATATGTATTTTGACGTCACTGGCGTGAACACCGGGGACACGTTCATCGTTGGGTTCTACGGCCCGTCCGGACAGCTCTATACCGGTTCCGGCGGCGAAAGCGACTTTTCCGCCGCCCCAAGCGCTGGCGAAAGATGTTACGTCACCAACAACAACCCTTTGCTGATTGCGGGCTACCCTGCCGCGACCATGACTGGCACCTGGACGGTCGCCATTTTCTACAACCAGAACTACAGCACGGCATTCGCTACCGGAACGTTTACAATCGCGGGATCGGCGCCGGCGTCAGGCACCCAGTTTACTTACAACGGGTTTGCGAGCACGGCTGGACTTACGATGGTGGGCAATGCGGCCACAGTTTCGACCAGCGACGGGACGGTGCTGCGGTTGACGCCAGCCACTGGCAACCAGAGCGGCGCCGCGTACAACACGACGCCGGTTACGCTCGGAAACAATGCTACTTTCAGCACCCAGTTCCAATTCCGTTTTTCGAATCAAGGCGGGACGGAACCGGCTGACGGAATCGTTTTCGTGCTGGGGACCAGCACCAAGGGCTTGGGGGGTCTTGGCGTCGGCATGGGTTACCAAGGGGTCAGCGGCAATAGCTTCGGTATCGAATTCGACACCTATAACAATACCGGTTTCGGCCTCGGCAACGACGACGGTAACAGCAGCAACCATGTGTCCATCGACACGAACGGCAATCTGACGAACACCGACCTCACCAACGTCTACGGCAACCAGACCTGCGTTTTCGCGACCGGCACGAATTCCAATACAGCCGCCGGTTGCATGTCCAATGGAGACCTTTGGACGGTCAACATCAGCTATAACGGTTCGAACCTGACAGTGACACTCACCGATCCGGCGAAAGGGTCGAGTTTTACTGCGATTAACAACTACCCCATCAATCTTGCGTCGGTTCTAGGGCAGAACACGGCGTACGTCGGCTTTACGTCCGGCACGGGCGCAGGATGGGAGAATCACGATATCGTGAATTGGACATTTGCGAATACGACGCAAAGCGCGGCCTGCACCTATTCGCTTTCCACCAGCAGCGCCTCCGTCGGGGCGGCGCAGACCACCGGAACAGTAGCGGTGACGGCGGGTACGGGCTGCACGTGGACGGCTACCAGCAATGCGCCAACCTGGCTCACGACGTCGAGTGCCGGCATCGGCAGCGGCTCGGTGAGCTACGCGGTAACGGCCAATGCTGGCACGAGCTCGCGCTCTGGCACGATCACCGTGGGCGGGCAGACGTTCACCGTGACGCAAGCGGCGGCGGAGATCTTCACGAACTTCAACTCATCCGCATGCAACCAGACTGGAACTTCGCAATTCACGCTCACCAACACCGCCAACGTAACCCACTGGGGGGTCTGGTATGACTGGAGCACGGGGCAAACCAGCGTGGCGGCCACGGTGCAGCAGGGCTCGACCACCTTATTCTCGGGCAACCTGGCACAGGCGGCCTGCGATCTGAGTCAGACCTCGTGGTGCAACGCGGATGCCGTGGTGAATGCGACTTGGCCGGCGGGGGCCTACACCGTAACCGTCAGCCCGGCCCGCATGTGCGCGAACTCGGGCTCTTCGAACCAGGGGTTTGTGTACATCTACGGAGCGTGGCAGGCGGCTGGGTCCTGCACCTATTCGCTTTCCCCCACCAGCGCTTCGCCCGGGGCCGCGCAGACCAACGGGACTATAACGGTGACGGCCGGTTCGGGTTGCACCTGGACGGCGGCCAGCAACGCGACAAGCTGGCTCACCATCACGGGCGGCGCCAGCGGCACGGGCAACGGCACGGTGAGCTACACGGTGGCGGCCAACACCAGCACGAGCTCGCGCACCGGCACCATCACCGTGGGCGGGCAGACGTTCACCGTGACACAAGCCGGGGCGGCGGCGTGCAGCTACTTGATTACCCCCACCAGCTATAACATGGCGGCCCAGGGCGGCTCCAGCAGCATAACCGTAACGGTGACGGCGGGCAACTCTTGCTCATGGGCCGCATCCGTGAGTTCGAGTGCGGCCTCGTGGCTGCATCTGGGGTCGACCACCTCGGGCACAACCAATGGATCGGTGAGCTTCACGGGCGATGCGAATACCTCGATGGGCTCGCGCACCGGTACCATCACGGTTGCCAACCAGACATTCACCGTGACACAGGCCGGAGGCGCCACTACCAGTGCGCCGAGCATCTCGGCGGGGGGCATTGTGAACGCGCTCGACTATCGCGGCGGCGGCATCGCACAAGGCGCCTTCTTTACGATCTTCGGGAGCAACCTCGGACCGGCCGTGGGCCAGGGGGTCACCGGGTTCCCCTTCAATACCAACCTGGGTGGCGTTACGGTGACCGTGACACAGGGTTCGATTACCAAGCAGGCCTACCCGCACTATGTCTGCGCGACACAGATCAACGCCATCATGCCTTCGGATGCGCCGCTGGGCAACGTACAGATCACCGTCGCCTACAACGGCGTCATCGGCGCCGCCGCGGCAGCCACAGTGGTGAACAACGCGTTCGGCATCATGGCGGTTGGCAGCGGTCCCGGGATCATCCAGAATTACAATTCGGCGACCGATGAGCCCATCAACGCGGCCTCCAAGCCGGCCAAGCCCAACCAAATCGAAATCATCTGGGGTACCGGGCTGGGGCCCATCAGCACACCCGACAACCAGCCGCCGCCCGGCGGCCAACTGCCGTTGCCGGTGCAGGTGTGGGTGGGCGGCAAGCAGGCCAGCGTGCAGTACAGCGGGCGCGCGCCCGGATTCCCGGCCATCGACAACATCTATTTCACGGTTCCCCCGGACGCGCCGCTGGGGTGCTACATTCCGGTGCAGGTCAATGCGGGTGGGACCTGGAGCAACACCTCGCGTCTGGCTATCAGCTCCGATGGGAAACCGTGCCAGGACACGTTTAATCCGTATTCGGGGTTGAGTTCGAACGGTGGGAGGTCGGGCACCATAGGGCTGGTCCGGGTGAACTTCACCGACCAGTTGGGCCAGACCTCGGAAACCAGTGCGACGGTCGACCTGGGCCTCGGCGCCTTTGCCACCAATGCCGGCAGCACCACAACTTACAGCCCCATCACCAACCTGCCGCCCCCGGGCACCTGCGTTGCCACGAACAAAATGCTCGACCTTTCCGCGGTAATGAACACCGGCGGGTCCAGCCTCGACCCGACCATCACGGCCGCTCTCGATGCGGGACCCCAGTTGACGGTGTCCAAGCCCGGTGGCGCCAGCATCACGATCACTCGAGATACGGAGGACGAGGGCCCCACGGCCCCCTACCTGAAGGCGCTCGGTGGTGTCCTGACTCCCGCCATCTCGGACTTCGATATGGGGCCGCTGTTCCTGGATGGCGATCCCTTCACCGTTTCCAACGGCACGGGAGGCAAGGATGTAGGGCCGTTCACCACCACCATCCCCCTGGCGCCGGCCATCACCTGGACCAACCCGCCCAGCACCATCAACCGTTCTGCGCCGCTGACGCTCACATGGACGGGCGGAAACTCCACGCAGACGATCCTGATTCTGGGGGGAAGTTCGGACCAGAACAGCCAGGCATCGGGCGGGTTCACGTGTCTCGCTCCGGCCACGGCCGGGACGTTCACCGTGCCGGCGAATGCGCTCGCCGACATGATCCCGATCGGAGCCCAAACAGACCCCGCGTCCATCTTCGGTATGCTGAGCCTGATGCCCTTGCAATCGGGCAATATGCAGTTCACGAAGCTTCCCACGGGCCTGGACGTCGGGGTCGCCTTCAACACGACTATGACCGTCCGGACCGTGCAAGTAAAGTAGTGATGGCGCGCATCTGGCCTGCCATCCTGCTGGTCTCGAGTGCGTTCTCCGCCCAGCCCGCGCGGCGGGCGGTGATCATCGACGTGGACGGCATCCGCCGCGACACCTTCGAGCAGCTTTACCGGGATGGGCGCCTGCCCAACTTCCAGCGCGTCTTCGCCCGGGCGCTATGGTTCGACAACGCTTCCAGCGTGCTGCCCTCCGTTACCATGGCGGCGCAGGCGTCCATTTTCACCGGCACCCAACCCGCGCGGCACGGGATTCCGGGCAACCAGTGGTTCGACCGGAGCGCGGGCCGCCTCATCGACTATATGACCCCGAGCGGCCTCACCTGCGTATACGCCCTCACGCTGCTGGGCGGCGCCAGATGTTCCGGCGGACTGGCTAACGGCCACTTGCTGGCGCCCACCATTTACGAAGCCGCCGCTCAAGCCGGTTTGACGAGCGCGGTCTACTTCAGCCAGTACTGGAAAGGCGCGGCACGGGCGGCGCCACCCACCGGGACCGAACTGCTGGGTTCCCTGGCGGGCAACCCGGTCAACTGGGGCGCTTTCGACAAGCAGATGGCGGGACGCGCCGTCACCGAATTGAAGGCGCGCGGCCTGCCGCCGCTGCTCACGGTCTAT
>JBAWDI010000440.1:0-3218 GCA_049590695.1 Bryobacteraceae bacterium | reverse complement strand
CACAAAAAAATGGTTCCAAGTGATCCGATTCCCAGCCTTGCCCACCACCGGCATGCCCGGCACTGAACATCGCAACCGGGAGCGCTGAACGCTTCGCCTCTCCGCTCCCCAACAGCCGTTTTCCCCGGCCGCCGGATCAATGCTTCCTGGCGCGTCGCAGCCTTTCTTCTCTCCCGCTCGGGGCCGGTCGCCCGTAACGGCCTTTCCCTCGCCCGCAACGACTCCCGCTTGCGCGAAACCCATTCCGGGGTCAAAGGTCCTGGCCTGCTACTTCGCTTCCCGCTACCTGGCTCTACCGCCCGTTCGGCCCTTCCGCTCCGCTACCAATGCCGGTTCGCCCCGGCTTCGGCCGCCTCACAGCTTCTGGCCCGTTGCAGCTTCGCCAAATAACCCGGCTGACTGCGCCTCCTGCCTCCACTCCCCTCCGGGACCTTTACCTCCCTCGGGATCAAAGCGTTCAGCAGGATTTGCCGCCTGCCAAGCCCGCCTTCCGAATCCGCCCGATTTCCTCTCGCTCCCCGCAGCCCGCTTTCTATCACTAGATTTCTTGGCTGCGGATCACCGTTCCTGGTCCGCTACGTTTCCGAAGGCTTGCTGTTCCTCAAACCTCTTGGAACCTCTCTCACTATGCCCCCACAACGGTTTTTGGTCAATTCTTTTTTGCTGCGCCGGTGCACTTTTCCTCAGGTTATTTGCGCCATGTTTCTAAACAGTTACAGAGGTATGCCGTGAATTGCTTGTGAATAAACCAGGGGCTGGGTATCGTGTTCTACTGCGCCAGCTTCAGAATCATGCCGTTGTCGGTGGCCAGCCAGATGTCGTGGTCGCCGGCCGCCGCGAGCGTGGTGCGGTTGGCCACCGCACGGTAGTCCACCTCGATGTCGGTCCATGTCGAAAAGTCCCGGCTCTTGAGCACCCTCACCCTGCCCGGAACCACGCTGCGCAACTGGCCTGTCGCCACAATGCCCGAGAGATAGCCCGTGCCGTCCGGAGTCACCCAGACATCGCTGACGGCAAACTCCTTGTCCCGGTAGACCCGTACGCTACCGCCGCTGGGCCATTGGATGCGGTAGACCTCGCTGGAATACTGGAACTCGTCGGAAAACTCGATCAGCCCCAGGCCCATACTCGGCGGTCCGAAACGGATGCGCGTAACCTGGCCGAATATCGAAGCGGAGGCGGACTTCCAGGTCTTGCCGCCATCGCTGGTTTCGAGCTCGATCGTGAGATGCGGCAATTCGCGATGGTGCAAGGCCGCCTCCGGGTCGATCCACTCCGGCAGATTCGGTGTGAGCGCTCGTTCCTGCGGCCGGTTCAAGCCGCCGATCACGCCAAGCTGGGGGGTGGCAAACGCGATCCACACATACGCGGAGCTCCCGACACTGCCGGGCTGTTCGGCGGCCGCGGCCACGCGCGTCCACCGCTGGCCTCCATCGTGGGTCTCGAGCACGGTCTTCCGGGCGCCGGCGGCCCAACCGTTCTTCTCGTCCTTGAAGTACACCCGAAAAATCTGGCCCGGAACCCGGGGCAGCTTGGTCCAGCTTCTTCCGGCCTCCGTGGTCTGCCACAGGCCCTTCTCCGTCACCATCCACCCGAAGTTTTCGTTCAGGAAAAACAGCGAGAGTGGCTCTTCTTTGAGTGAAACGAGCTGCCAGCGGGCGCCGCCATTAGAGGTAACCAGCGCCACCGGCCGCTGGCGGCTGCCCTCGCGGATGCTTCCCACCGCGACGCCGCGCGCGGCCGAGGCAAACGAGAGGTCGGCGATGGCCAGGGAAGACTTGTTCTGGTCGTAGAAGTATTGCAACTGCCAGCGTTCGGCGCCGAGCGGCGTCACCCACGCCGCCAGCGCCGCCAGCGCGCCTAGAAACCGAGCGAATGAAAACGTCACGATGCTCTTATTGTTTCATTACGACAGGTCCGGAGGAAAGCACCAGTTCCACGTGATTGGCCGATTCCACCGCGGTAGGGGCCATGCGGGCGAGCACCAGGACGCATCCCACCTGTTCGCCGACCGTGGTGAGCACCTCCATTTCGCCGCCGGTATGCTGGTGGGGCAGCCGGTGCTGCACGTTGATCACGCCCACCACCCGGTTGCGGGCGGTCACCGGCGCGGAAAGGAACGCTTCGTAGGTGTCTTCCTCCAACTCGCCGAAATTCTTGAACCGTGGATCCTTGTATGCCTCGCGCGAAATCGCCAGCAGCCGCCGCTCGCGCGCCACCCAGCCCGTCAGGCCCTCATTCCATTTCATCTTCAGCTTCCCGATGGTGGAGGGGTGCGGCGTGTTGGAAGCGCACAGCACCAGGTCCTCGCCATCGAGCAGGTACATGAGACACGAGTCGCATTGGGTGAACTCGACCACCAGGGAAACGATGCCCTGCAACACTTCCGTCAGGCTCATTTCCCGGACCATGAAGCGGCTGATCTTCTGAAACAGGCGCAACTGCCGCTCGGTTTGTTGCAGGCGCCCCTCGAGATCTCTGGCTTTCGGCACTCCTCCATTATAGTCTTGGCTTCGTACCGCGCCGACGGTCTACAATAATACAACGGACGCAAACGAATGACGGAGAATGACGCGGAGAACGAAGTAGCCAACTGGAAGGTGCCGCAGTGCCCCTTCACAATCGAGTATTCCCTCAGAGCGCTGGACGATATCCGTCTGGCGGTGATGGATGCGTTTTTTTCGCTGCCGCGCGGCGGCGCCGAAATCGGCGGGATTCTGCTCGGACAGCGTTTGCGGCGGCGCCTGGTGATCGAGGATTACCTGCCTCTGGATTGCGAGCACGCGTCCGGACCGTCGTTCGTGCTTTCCCCGCGAGACCGGGACGCATTGGCGGAGCTGCTGGCGTCGGCGGAGCGGGATCCGGACGGGCTGAGGCCCGTCGGCTGGTACCACTCCCACACGCGCAGCGAGATTTTCCTCTCCGAGGCCGACCTGGGCCTTCACCAGCGCTATTTCCCCGAACCATGGCAGGTGGCCCTGGTGCTGAAGCCGCACACCTTTCAGCCCACCAGGGCGGGCTTCTTCTTCCGGGAGCAGGACGGGAAGATTCACGGAACGGCCACCTACCAGGAATTCGTGCTGGCGCCATTGCCGGTGCGTCCGGTTCCGGAGGGAGTTGCGCCGGCGACGGAGTCCGCGCCTTCCCCGCGTCTTCCGCGCGGGCCAGATCCGCGCGAACCGGTGATCGCGGTGGTAGCCGAGGCCGCGCCTCAAGGG
>JBAWDI010000439.1:0-10309 GCA_049590695.1 Bryobacteraceae bacterium | reverse complement strand
CGCCGCGCTGGCGTCCTCCTGGTTGGTGATGCCGCAGATTTTGAGAATCATGCCGCCACCAGTTCCTTCAGGGCGGCGGCAGGGTCGCCCGATTTCATCAGATGCTCGCCCACCAGAAAGGCGGTGTAACCCGCTTCGCGCAACGTGGCGATGTCGCGCGCGTCGTGGATGCCGCTTTCGCTGACGCGCAGCACACCGCCGGGGATGTGCTCCGCGAGCCGCAACGACGTTTCGAGAGCGACCTCGAAGGTAGTCAAATCGCGATTGTTTACTCCGATGATGTCGCTGCCGGCGGCGATGGCGGCATCCAACTCGCGGCGGTTGTGCACCTCCACCAGCGCGGCCATCCGGTAGCGCGCGGCGGCTTCGCGGAAGGCGCGGAGTTCACCCTCCGTGAGAAGGGCGGCGATGAGCAGAATGGCGTCGGCGCCGTGGGCCGCGGCTTCGACAATTTGCGCTCGGGCGATGGTGAAATCCTTGCGCAGAACGGGAAGCGAGACGGCCGCGCGGGCGCTTTCGAGATCGCCGAGGCTCCCCTGGAAGAAGGTCTCATCGGTGAGCACGGAAAGCGCCGCGGCGCCCCCGCGCTGGTAGGCCAAAGCTATGCGCGCGGCGTCGAAATCCGCCGAGAGCACGCCTTTGCTGGGCGAAGCCTGCTTGATTTCCGCGATGATGGCGGGCGCGCGCGCGCCCAGGGCCGCGCGAAAATCGCGGCGCGCGCCGAGACGCAGTTCGGCTTCGGCCTCCCACTGGTCGAGCCTCGGGACGCCGCGGGCAAGCTCTTCGCGCTTCCTGGCGACAATTCGGGCCAGGATGTCTGGAACGGTGCCGGTCAAGGGTGATTCTTAATGGTATCAGACGCCGCGCCGGGGGCTATTGATGGCCTTCCAGCCGGTCGAGTCTTTGCTCGTGGGCCTCGGCGATGTGGGCCAATCGGTTGATGAACTGCGCGGTTTGGCCCATCAGCGTGGTGAGTTTATCGACGTCGGCGCTGACCTTGGCGACGTCGGCGGTCAGTTTGTCGATGTTGGCCGTGGTGAGTTCGACTGTCTGTGCCAGCGCTTCGTGGCGCTCGGTGAGTCTCTCGAGGCGTTCGTCGATGGTCATGGGAGGGTGACGTCTCCTCTCTTCATGTTACTTCAGGGGCCCGCGGCGTGGGGCCTCGAATCGGGATAGACAGTGAGACCGCAGGCCCGCGCGGCATTGGCGAGTTGGCGGTCGAGAGTGAGAAAGACGATTTCGCCGGCGTGCTCGTCCCACAGCAGGGCCGTCGCCAGATGGATCGCATCCAGCGTTTTGACTGGCATCGGGAAAGCGCCCCCAGCCCGCCTGAGCACGGCCCTATTGATCGGCACCAAATCGAGGCTCGCCAAATTCCTCTCGGCTTCCTCGCGCAACTGCGCCAATTCCGCGTCTGGCGTACTCGCGGTAAGGCGTAACCGGTCCAACGTTCGCAGGAGTTCGGCGACAATCAGCTCGGACGAAACGGCCGCAGCCCACCGGACGCCTCGGAGGGCGCCTGGCTGGTCCAGGGTAGCCGCGACGATTACCGACGCGTCGACGTAGACCTGTCCAAATTCAACCATTCATCGATCCGATCCGCCCGTGTCTCGGCAAATATCCGCTCGATTTCCTCTGGCGTCGCCCCCGTTGGTCTGAAACCGGCCAGATCGTCGATTCCCTTTGACGGCCGCGAGGCCGGGATGACCCGGAAAGCCGGCTTCCGCTCGCGAATTGGAACGATCCTCGCGACTTCCGTCTCGCGATCTTTGATGATGACTTCCTTGCCCTTCTGCGCCGCGCGAACATACTCGCTCAGGTGGGCTTTCAACTCGGCGATGCCTACCTTAGACTTCATGTACTCATTGTGACCACTTCTGGTCACTTAGTGCAACTGGCCGGCTCCCGGGCCGCCGGCGGGAGCGGGAAGCGCGTCGGGAGTCAGGATGCGCGCCTCCATCCAGCCGGCCTCGCGGAACGCGCGCGGCGACGGCGTGAAGACGATCTTGTAGCTGGCGTCGTCCAGCGGCGCCTCCGGAGCATTGGCGCGTTGCGGGTAGACCAGGGCCAGGTACTTCAAGATCGCGTAGATGTCGCCGTCCTCGGGCTGCCGGAAGTCGGAGCCCTGCGCGCGGAAGTGAATGGCCGCGCCAAGGCTCGAAAGGCGCCACGCCAGGAACGCGCAGCAATCGATGGCGTGCTCGAACCAAGCGTCGAGCGCGGGCGGGATGTCGCGATCCAGGAATATCTCCACGGTCTGCTCCTGTTCGCGCGCGAATTCGCGGACCTGCAGGGCGCCGGTGTGGGCCGAGGCTTTCCAATCCACGTGGCGGGCGCTCTCGAACGCCTCGTAAGGCCGGATGCGGTAAAAGTCCTTGCCCAGGCCGCGGTAGTGCGTCTCGATTTCTCCGGCGATGCCGGCCAGCAGATCGTCGAAGCCGGGCTGCGGGTCAATGGAAGGGTAGATCAGCGTTTCGCGGCGCAAGGTGACGCGGGCGGATTTTTCGAGGAAGCCGAAGGGGGAAGAAGTCGAGAACGCAAAGCTGTTCTGGCGATAGGCGCCGCGCTTGGGGAAGCGCACTTCGACCGTCTCTTCTAGCGTGGCGCCGCCGGCGATCAGCGGAAAATATACCGATTTCAGAGTAGGACTGGCGGGGTCTCGAACGCCTTCCACCCGGATGGAGAACGAGGGCATGAACCATTTCTGGTTGCGCACGAAGAGCTTGCCGGGGACGGTGCGCCCGGCGGGAACGTGCTCGGGCACCAGGAAGTCCAGTTGAAGCGCCGCCAGGCAGAGGCGGCTCACCAGGCCTGAGACCAGCAGCGTGGCCAGCATGGCGGCCGTGATGAGGAACAGCAGGTTATTGGCGGAAATGACGGCGCCGAAGCCGGCCACCAGCGTGGCAAAGACGAACAGCAGGCCGGCGCGGGTGATCTTGTACCGGATGCGGCGGTCCAGGAAGAGGCGGAAGTGGTCCCAGAACTGGAGCACGGGTCGATTCGATTGTACCGCCGCACCGCGGCAGTCGGTCATAATGGGTGTAACCGGTGGGAAGTGTCAGGCAGTCTATTCTGTAGCACCATCGGCCGGGCCGTACCATGCCGTTCAGGGTTCAGGGAAGTATTGGAGGTTGGGGAGTCGCATACCTGCCGGTGCTGCTCTGCGCGTTCGCCGTGGCGGCCGATCCACCGCTCGTCCCGCTCACCGTTTGCGAGGTGCTGGGCGACCTGGCATCCAACCAGGGCAAGACCGTCGCCGTGCTGGGCCGGTACTCCTTCCGAGAAAATGGCCGCTGGATGGGCGAACAGGCCTGCGATGCCGGCTCGCCGGACCCAGGGGACACCCCGCCTCTGCTCTGGCTGGTGGAGGATTCCAACGGCGGCCCCAAGCCGCCCGGCGATTTCGAGTTGGACGCCGTGGCGCTTCACCGCAAGCTGGCCCTCATCCAGCAGCACACATCGCTCGGCAAATTCCGCTTTGGCACTCCGGACTACGACCGTTGGGCGGTGGTCTATGGCCGCGTGGAAACGCGCAAGGCCGAAGCCGCCAAGCAGGCGCCCGCGAACCTGGTCTTCCGCGGCAGCGGCATGGTGGTGTTCCTGGCGCTCCAGCAGTAGGGGCTTTCCAGGGCTCTAGCCCTCTTGGCAGGCCGACAGAATCCTGATTAGCCGAGCCACCTCTTGGCGGCTTAGCACACCTGTTTCCCAGAAGCGGGCATTACGCCTCTTGAGGTGGACGTTGTCGAACACCATCACAAAACCCATCATGAAGACGATCGAAAGCAAAGCAAAGTATCGTGACATAATCTCTCTCGCTGCTCGCCTCCGCGCGGGCCGCGCAGGCCCCGCGGATCAGTCTTGCTACATCGCCGCCGACACCGCCGGCTCCGATAGGTGCGCGGCTGTACCAGGAATGTATCATTTGCAGTATCGCCTGGGGTGGGCGCTGGGAAAAGGCCTACAAGTACGGTGATGGTACGTGATAGGTACCAGCACCTGATCCAAATTGGCCCGGAACGCGCCCGAGTCGGGTACTGGGTCAGCTTCGGGCCCGGCCATCTATCGCCCTCGCTCCGCATCTTCTTGCTCTGCGGATAGGTCGCGAACGATCCGCTCCCGGGCGGCCACTCGCAAGCCCTACCGCGCTGTGAATCTGCTTCCTCGTTTGCCGCGAATGCGCGGCGAGTTGCCAACCCGATCCGGGAGAAACCCCAAAACGGGTTGGCCCCCGGCTCCCTGGCCGGGTATCGAAAACCGGATGTCCCGGCAAACCATGCCGCTATGGCTTATCATTGTCTCTGGCCGGAGGTCCAAATGCTGCATCTCGTCGTGAGCTGGTTTTTGAGCGCCCTGGCGCTCTGGCTGGTGGCGCAGATTATCCCGGGGATCAGGGTCCGCGACTTCGGCGCGGCGCTCGTCGCCACCATCGCGATCGCCATCGTCAATGCCACCATCGGGCCGGTGCTCAGGTTTCTGACCTTTCCCCTTACGTTTTTGACGCTGGGGCTTTTCCTGCTGGTGGTGAATGCCTTTCTGTTGAAGCTCGCCTCGCTGGTTACGCCGGGCTTCGCGGTCCACGGCTTTTGGTCCGCCGTGGCGGGTTCGCTGGTGCTGACCATCCTCACCGCCATTCTGCGCCACATCGTGTTGCTGCCCGGGCACGAGTGGACTCATTCCTTATGGAACACCCTGTAGAAGCGCTCGCGCCCACCACCGCCGCGGAACTCGCGGAGGCGCTCCGCAGTGCCGCCGCGCGCGGGCGCACCATCGCGCTCGCGGGGAATTCCAGCAAGCGGCGGATGGCCGGGCCAACGGAGCCCGCCGATACCGCCATCACCACTTCCGCGCTGAATCGCGTGATCGAGTACGAGCCGCGCGATCTCACCATCAGCGTGGAAGCCGGCCTGCCGTGGAGCGATCTGACCGGCATTCTGGCCGCCAACCGGCAGATGATTCCGCTGGATCCCCCGTTTGCCGAAAACGCCACCGTGGGCGGCGTCATGGCCTCCAACTCCAGCGGCCCGCGGCGGCTGCTCTACGGCACGGCGCGCGACCTGGTGATCGGGATGCGGTTCGCCACGCTCGAAGGCAAGCTGGTGCAATCCGGCGGCATGGTGGTCAAGAACGTCGCCGGGCTGGATATGGCCAAGCTCATGATCGGATCGTTCGGCACGCTGGCCGCCATCGCCGTGGTCAATTTCAAACTCCAGCCGGCGCCGGAAACCGAGCGCAGTTTTCTGCTCCCGTTCGATTCGCTCCCGGACGCCTTGGCCGCCTGCAGCCAGATTCTCGCCAGCGTGCTGCAGCCGGCCGCCGTCGATCTCCTGAACCCGGCGGCCGGGATGGCCTTCGGGCAGCGCGCCTGGCTCCTGGCCGTCCGTGCCGGCGGCAGCGCGGCCTCGGTGGATCGCTACCATTACGAGTTGGCGCACGTCGCCGGCCGCCTGGCGGTCGAGAACCCCTGCCCGGAGACCCTCTGGCAGGACGTGGAGAGCTTCACCCCGCGCTTCCTCGACCAGCACGCCGATGGCGCGGTTGTGCGCGCTTCGTGTACCCTGAAAGAGCTGGAAGGCGTCCTCGCTTCGTTCGAAGGTCCGGCGCTGGCGCGCGCTGGTTCGGGAGTCTGTTACGGCTACTTCGAGCAGTCCGAGGAAGCCGCAAGCTGGCTTTCAGGCGCCGCCGGGCGCGGATGGAAGACCGTCATCGAGTTTGCGCCGGAAGAGCGTAAGCATACGCTCGAACTGTGGCCGTCTCCGGGCGGCGATTTGGAAATCATGCGGCGCGTCAAGCTCCTGTTTGACCCCGCCAACCTTTTGAACCGTGGCCGACTGTATCGCCGAATCTGAAAAAACCGGTGTGGGGCCGAGGCAGTTCGATCTCGACCGCTGCGTCCACTGCGGGCTTTGCCTGAACGCCTGCCCAACCTACCGCGAGCTGGGGCTGGAGATGGACTCGCCGCGCGGCCGCATCTACCAGATGGTGCAGGTGGCCGAAGGCGCGCCCATCACGCCATCCTACATCCGCCACATCGACCTGTGCCT
Source organism: Bryobacteraceae bacterium (assembly GCA_049590695.1). Classification (GTDB taxonomy): domain Bacteria; phylum Acidobacteriota; class Terriglobia; order Bryobacterales; family Bryobacteraceae; genus Fen-178. Next base: position 4,268 of record JBAWDI010000439.1, on the reverse strand, counting down.
GGCCTGCCGCGGCTGTGAATCCGCCTGTCCCTCGGGCGTGCCGTACGGCCGCATGGTAGAGGACGCGCGCGCGGAAATCGAAGCGCACGCCCAACCAGGATGGCTCGCAAAATTATGGCGCCGCTTCGTCTTCGGTCATTTGCTCGAATCGCGCACCACCATGACGGTAGTGGGCACGCTCCTCTACCTGTACGCAGCCAGCGGCATGAAGAAGCTGGTGCGCGCCCTGGGCTTCTTCAAGCTCCTGGGCCGCCTGGGAGAGCTGGAACAAATCGCCCCGTCCGCCGACCCGCCCTTCTTCTTCAGCCAGATCGGCCGCACGTTTCCCGCCGAGGGGCGCCAACGGTACCGCGTCGCGTTTCTCGCCGGATGCATCGCCAATGTTTCCTTCGCGCGGCTGAACGAGGCCACCGTGCGAGTGTTGCAGAAGAACGGCTGCGAAGTGGTGACGCCCGCCGGCCAGGGATGCTGCGGCGCCTTGTACCTGCATGCGGGTCTGCGCGAGGATGCGCGCCGGCTGGCCCGCCGCAACATCGATGCGGTTCTCGGTGGCGACGGCTTCGACGCCATCATTTCCAACGCCGCCGGATGCGGCTCGACGTTGAAGGAGTATGGCGAACTGCTCGCGGACGACCCCGAGTACGCCGCCAAAGCCCGGGAGTTTTCGAGCCTGATGCGAGACGTCACCGAGTTCCTCGCCTCCATCGAGCTGAACCCCGATATGGCCCCCATAAACGCCACGGTGACCTACCAGGACTCCTGCCATCTGGCGCACGGCCAGCACATCCGCACGGCCCCGCGCAAACTCCTGGCCGCGGTCCCCGGGCTGACATTCCGCGCCATGCCCTCTTCGGATGTCTGTTGCGGTAGCGCCGGCATCTACAACGTCGTTCAGAACGCGATGTCCATGCGGATTCTGGCGCACAAGATGGAGGCGGTGAATTCGACCGGCGCCGGCATCGTCGCCACCGCCAACCCGGGCTGTCTGCTCCAGCTTCAAGCCGGCGTGCGATTACATGGCAACGGGCAGCGCGTGATGCACGTGGTGGAAATCCTCGACGAAGCTTACAGGAGTCGCGAGGGCCGGGAGTGAGCAGCCGCTACAGGAGCCGGAAGTTCACTTCGATGGTGGCGGCCACGGTGACGGGCTTGCCGTCCTTGTAGCCAGGCTTGAATTTCCACTGCCGCACGGCCTCGATGGCCTTTTCATCCAGACCCAGCCCCAGGCTGTGCTGCACCCGGATGTTGGTGGCCTTGCCGCTGGGGTCGACTTCGATATACAGCAGCACCGTGCCCTGATACTTGGCTTTGCGGGCCTCTTCCGAGTATTCCGGCTCCTTCTTGTAGAGCAGCACCGGGGCCGTAACGCCGCCGCCCACGCGGTATACACCGCCGCCCACGCCGCCCCCCGAACCAGGGCCAAAACCGCCGCCGTTGCCCGAGCCTACGCCGCCGCCGGAACCAGAGCCGATGCCGCCGCCGGAACCTGGACCGTTCGAGGGAGTCCCGAACTTTGACAGCGGATCGCCATAAGCCTGCATGTTGACCTGCGGCAGGTTCACGTCCGGAGGCGCGATGATGGTGGGTTCCATCGCCAGCTTGGGATTCAGGTTGTTATACACCGCTACCGGCGGGGTGAACTGCCGCAGCGCTGCCCTGGGCAAGCGCCCCTTGCTGGCCGGCAAGGGAGACCGGTCGCCACCGCCGCCGCCGCCCTGCATGGCCTTCGGGGTCGACTCGGGAGGGGCCAGATCGATCGGCGAGATCAGCGTAAAGGTCTGTTTGACCTTGTCTTGCACCGATTTGTTCGCCGCCAGAATGAACAATATTGTAACCACCGTAATTTGGAAGCCGGTGGACATCATGAAGGACTTCTTCTGGCGGCCATAGAGACCCCATATGTCCTTGACAGGTACTGGCTTAGACGTCAATACGAGAGGCGGCAGTTTGGGCGGGTCGACGAGATCCTTGATGTTCCGGAACAGAGAACGAACCCACGGCTCTTCCACTCCCTCAACGAACAGGCGCGATAGATGATCTTCTGCGGTGGTGGGGTGCAAATCGTAAGGTTGCGACAGGTCAGCCATCTTTATTCACCAGTCCTCGCCATTGGAGAACCGATATCTTCAAGTAGGAGGACGATTCCAGCAATCACCTCGTTACAAGTTTTAGAGAACCCGCACCCAGGAACCTCAGTACAAGTGTACCACGGACTCTTCCCAAGGGGATCGGGCGCCGGCCAGCGATTCCGCATCCCTGGCAGTTGGGTGCGGGCAAGCAGCGGTATCGAAAGGAATTCCGGGGTGTAGGGTGATCCGGGCAGCTTCGCATGGGGATTGGGAGGGGTTGGCGGGGTCTCGTGGGACGAGGAAACCAGATTCAGGGAGCGCGCTTGCGTGTTGTGGTTCCATCGTCACGGTAGAGTTCGGCGGCGATCGGACAAGCCCGGTATTTCTCCGGCTTGGTATCGCGAAGTTGGGGTTTGAGGTTCAGGCCGGGGAAGGCATGGGATATGTTGCAGGCCAGGAACGCTATCCGCAAGAAGGCCTCGATGGCCTTGGCCTCGTGTTTCCTGGGTGACCGTTCGATCCAGTTGGCGGCGCACGGAGTTAGCTTCCAGGGACCGTACCACGCGCAGCGGGGCTTTCACCTGCGGCCAAGAACGAAGATCCGCAAAGTCCCACCATTTCGGAGACTTCCTCGATGAGGCGCTGCAATTCCCGGTAATCGTTCACCGCCTGCCGGACGCGAGGTTCCCACGGCTTAGGGATACAGAGTTGTCGCGGTTTCCCGTCGTGGCTTTGGACCACATACAGGGAGGTGTGCAATTCGCCGTTAGCGCAGTGGCAAGTGGCTTTACCACACTTGCGACTACGAACCGACAGAGTTCCGCGAAGCAGCCAGTTGTCGTGAGCCAGTTGGGCGAGCCTGGAACGGAAGTTCCGTTCGCCAGGTGAGAGGCCGATGCGGTTCATGGGTCTTTCTTTAGCCCGGCGCGCCACGGCTGGCTCATCGGTTGCGCCGGGAGGCGCCTGCCCCGGAAGGCATCCCTACCGGCGCCGGGACGAGCGCACTCACCACCGGGATCAGACTGTTGCGGCCCTCGGTCTCGGGTGACTGCGCCGTACGCGCCGCCAGTTCCCGGTTCAGCGACGCGATGAACTCCTGAATCTGGGCCTGCATCTCGCCCATCCTCTCGCGCATGTTGAGAATGATTTCGACGCCCGCCAGGTTCACCCCCAGGTCGCGCGTCAGGTGGAGAATCACTTCCAGGCGCTCCAGGTCGCTATCCGTGTAGAGCCGGGTGTTGCCTTCGCTGCGGGAAGGCTTCAGAAGCCCCTCCCTTTCATATAGCCGCAGCGTCTGCGGATGGATGTCGTACTGTTCCGCCACCGCGGAGATCATGTAAGCCGCTCTGGATCTGGCTTTGGCCATATCAGACCTTGGCCCACATTCCGGCGCGCGGATCCTCGGGATGCAGCTTGGCGAGCTTGCGCAGCAGCTCGCGCGTGTCCTCGTCGCGCGGATCGGGGGCCTGGATGGCGACCTCGACAATCTGATCGCCGCGCTGATTGGTGCGCGAATTCAGAACGCCCTTCTCGCGCAGGCGGAAGCGCCGTCCGTTGGTGGTTCCCTGGGGAATCTTGAGGAGCGTGCGGCCATCGATGGTGGGCACCTCGATTTTGGCGCCCAGCGCCGCTTCCCACACCGCGATGGGAACCTGGATTTCAATGTCGTCGCCCTCGCGGTGAAAGAACGCGTGTTCCTCCACTTTGGTGGTGATGTAGAGGTCGCCCGGGGGCGCTCCCATGGTTCCGGCGTTGCCCTTGCCCGGCACCCTCAGGCGCGAGCCGTTGCGCGCGCCCGGGGGAATCCGCGTCTCCACCGTCTCGGTGCGCGTTACGCGGCCCTCGCCGCCGCATTCCGGACAGGCATTCCGCAGTTTCCCCGTGCCTCCGCAGCGCGGGCAGGTCAGGTTGAACTTCATGGCGCCGGCCATCTGGGCGACGTGGCCGGTCCCCTTGCATTGCGCGCAGACGCCCTCGCCCGCGCCGGCGATGCCCGAACCCGACCCGTGGCACGTGCCGCACACGTCGTAGCGCGTGATGTTCAAACGCACTTGCGTGCCCTTGATGGCCTGCCAGAAGTCGATGTCCATTACGTATTCCAGGTCGCCGCCCTTTTCCGGCTCGGGCTGCGCGTGGTGGGCCCCGCCACGGCCCCCGAAGAACTGCGAGAAAACGTCCCGGAAGCTCCCGCCGCCGGTG
>JBAWDI010000438.1:0-13107 GCA_049590695.1 Bryobacteraceae bacterium | reverse complement strand
GCGGAACAGAACCTGCCGGGCGGGGCGCCTCGCGGGCCGGCGTCCGAGCGGGTGGACCTGGTGCGCCCCATCGACACTCCGGCGGACATCGCCGCCACGCTGCTCTACCCGGTGACGGACCGCCCCTTCCGCGAGTTATACGAAATGGCTCGCGGATGGAGCGCCGCCGTGCGCGCCGAGGTGATGGACGTGGCGCTTCGCTCGCGCACCGCGCGCGATGAAATCCTGGCCGGCTTCCGCGGCGGCCTCTACGCCTACGATTTGGTCATCGACATCGGCGCGTATCGCGATCTGCACCGGCACCGGCGCTGCCAGAAGTTTCGCCAGGCCTACTCCGGGAACCTGGGTTTCGACACGCCCAAGCTGGTGGCGGAGTGTGGGGCGGGGGATCTCTACGATTCCGCCATGCGCCGCGCGTTCGACGCCATGCACGGCCTCCCGGCGCCCGGAGCGCACTACCTGCTGCCGTTCGGCGCGCGTTCGCGCTTTCTGTTCAAAATGGATTTCGCGGAAGCCGAGTACATCGCGCGGCTGCGCAGCGGCGTGAAGGGCCACTTCAGCTACCGCGAAATCGCGTGGGAGATGAAGCGCAAAATGGAGCAGGCGGAGCCCGAACTGGGCCGCCTGATGGAAGCCACGCCACCGTGGGTGGAAGACCCTCTGCGGCGATAGCGCTCTGCCATTATTAAGGCCTGGAGATGACCACCCGCGCCTGGCGGATTCTCGGTTTGGTCTCGCTCGCGGTGCCTGTGCTGGTTGGGCAGCAGGGCGGCGTTGCGGGGCCCCTTGTTGCAGGCCCGTCACCCCATGCCAAATCCACGCCCATGAGCGCACCAAAGGCAACGGGGATGGACGTCCCAGGGGGTATACGATTGCAGCTCGTAAATCTACGATTTTGGGTATTGACATACGATATTAAATCGTAGTATGGTCCTCGTATGCTCACGATTCCGTCCAACGCGGAACTCGCCATCCTGACGGTCCTCTGACGGTGCGGGCCCAGCACTGTGCGCGAAGTGCACAAGGCCCTAGCCAAAGACACCGGTTACACCAGCACCCTCAAGCAGATGCAGGTAATGTACGAGAAGGGCCTGCTCCGGCGCAGCGAGCGCTACCGATCTCACGTCTACGAAGCCGCTCGGTCGAGAGAAGAAATCCAGGCACGGATTGCCGGCGACGTGCTGCACCGCGCATTCGAGGGGTCGGCCAAGGATCTGGTGCTTGGCGCACTAACGGCCCAGCGCGCTTCGGCCAAAGACCTCAGCGAGATACGCCGCATCATCGATGAATTCGAGAACAGGAGGAAATCGCGGTGATAGCCGTGTTTCTATCGCAACTCTGGGTGCAGAGATTGGGATGGACGCTGGTGCACTTTCTCTGGCAAGGCACGGCAATTGCGGGCCTGTACGCGGCGGTTCGGGACGCTCTGGGCCGCTCACTGTCTGCTCAGGGCCGCTACATCCTGGCTTGTCTGGCGCTTGGGACCATGACCGCGGTCCCGCCGCTGACATTCCTTCTCATCTCGGACGCAAGCTCCGTGCCGGATTGGTGGAACGTTGCCGCAGCCGGATGGCAGAACATCCTTCCAATCGTCGTGGTCGTGTGGCTGCTGGGCGTCATCGCGTTTTCGATTCGCCTGGCCGCGGGCTGGAGATTCACAGTCCGCTTGCGAACGGCCTCTCATCCCGCGCCGCAAGAATGGCAACAGGTCGTTCAGCGAACCGCCGCCCGCGTAGGTGCGTCGCGCCCCGTGCGCCTGTTGGTCTCCTCTCTGGCGGAGGTCCCCATGGTGATCGGATGGCTGCGGCCGGTGATCCTTGTGCCCGTCGGATCGCTCGCGGGATTGCCGTTGGAACACATGACGGCGCTGCTGGCGCACGAGTTGGCGCATATCCGGCGCCACGATTACCTGGCGAGCGTCCTGCAAAACGTCGCCGAGTCGCTGCTGTTCTATCATCCCGCCGTGTGGTGGGTGTCCCAACAGATTCGCACGGAGCGAGAGTTGTGTTGCGACGACCTCGCCGTGTCGGCCTGCGGCGACGTGGTGACTTATGCGCGCGCGCTGGCCGAACTGGAATCGCAGCGGCCGCCGCGCCTCAGCCCCGTGCCTGCGGCCAACGGCGGGTCGCTGGTGAACCGCGTTCGACGACTGACAGATCCCTCGCAAGCCGCCGCTGACAACCTCCCTGGCCCGGGGGTGGTGTGGGCCATGAGCCTGCTCTGGATCGCGGGCATTGGCGTTGCGATGACTCACGCCTCACAAGTGAACAACGACCGCATCATGTTTCTTCGGACTGCGCCGCAGGCAATCCTGTACGATCCATTCCTGCCCTCGCCCGAAGCTCTCAGCAGCAAGTACGGCAAGCCCCATACTGTCTTGCCCAACGGTTCGGAACTGCTGCGCCCCGCGCCGGGAACTCTCAGCAGCAAGTACGGGAACCTCCACAATGTTCTACGCGGCGGCACGGAAGTGCTGCGCCAGGATGCCACCTATGCGCCGCTTCCCCAATACCCTCAACCCTCGCTGCGGGCCGGAAATCGCGGGCTGGTGGTGATCGAGGTGGTGGTTTCGCCCGAGGGGCGGGTCAGAGAGTCGCTCATTCTAGCAAGCTTCGATCGGGAATCTTCGGCCACGGTCACCGCGGCTTTGAATGCCTGGCGCTTTCACTCGATACAGGAATTATCCGAAATCTTCGAGAACTCGAAGAACTGCGAAGACTGCATCCGAATCGGCCGGTTCGGCTTTGAGTTCCAGATTGCGAGCGGGAAAGGCAGCGTCGTGGATTTGGCTGCCGCGGAAGTCAGGAGGCGCGGTCTGGCGAACCCGTTCCTGAAGAAGACGCACTAACGAGAGAGCACGACATCGAGTGTTTGTGGATCAAGGCGTAATCGAGCGGACTGGATCGACCATGAGAAACGCGACGCGTTGAAGTCGCGTACCGGGCGGGACAACTGCACGGGACGGTATTTGGTAGTGGTAGGTCTGAAAGGAATCGAAGGGATCATGCGATTCACCAGTAATCTGAGCGTTGGTAAGAGAATCCTACTAGCGTTGGCGGTCATGGCCATTGCCGGGCCGATGGCCCTGGCCTGGGTATGCGCCTATGGCCAGGCAGCGGATGCGCCGTCATTCGAAGTAGCCTCGATCAAGCCAGCCTCGTTGTCTGCAGCTCCCATTGACTGCAGCGGCGGGCCCGGCACGACCGACCCGGGTATTTGGAGATGCTCAAACGTGCCCCTTGCGTTCTTGATTTCCAACGCGTACGGCTTCCAGCCGTATCAATTTACTCAAGTGGATAGCTGCTGCCAGGCCAGATTCGACATCACCGCCAAAGTGCCAGCGCGGACCACCAAAGAGCAGTTCCAGCGGATGCAGCAGAATCTGCTGGTGGAACGCTTCAAGCTCACGCTCCACCACGAGCAGAAGGAAATGGCGATCTACGAGCTAACCGTGGGCGAGAAAGGTCCGAAGATGAAGGAGTCGGCGCCGGATGCCACGCCGGCCCCGGAAGTGCCGTGGACACTTCCGGGATTCAGTATGGGCAAAGACGGCTACCCGGTGTTTGTGGCCGGCCGCGGCGGCTTGGTCGGGATGAATGGGCGCTATCGCTGGAAAGGGGTCGACCTTTCCATGCAGGAGATCGTCAAAACGGTATCGGGCCAACTGGCTCGGCCGGTAGTCGACGCCACCGGGCTGAGGGGGAAGTACGACATCGATATGACTTGGATCATCGATACGAGTGAGATCCAGGCATACTTACGCGCGCGAGGCATGATCGGGGAGGCGCCCGATAGCGGACCCCCCATGGCGGAGGCTGATTCCGGCCCTACCCTTCAACACGCTGTCCAGGATCAACTCGGTCTGAAGCTGATTTCGAAGAAAGGTCTCGGCGACGTTGTGGTTGTCGACCACGTGGAGAAGGTTCCGATCGAGAATTAGCGGGATCCAGAGAAACTGCTCCGCCTGCCCGTCGTGGCCACGGCCATCGTGGGTATCGGCGCGCTACGAGGCCTTCAGAATCGCCTGCCCGGCCGCTGGGGGTAGTTTGATTGGCAGGAAGCAGACCTGCGGATAGAGGTAGTCTTCTCCCGACTCGTCGACAATGCGGATCTGCCCATGGCGCGCGGCGGCCGGATCGGGCGCCACGCGGTAAATCTTCCGCAGTTCCAACGAAGCGGGATAATCCCGATTGTCGATGCAAACCGCGAATTGCGGCTCGCTTTGTTTTCCGCGGCCATAAGATCACTCCAGAATACGCTTGATCTTGAATTCCTTTCTCCCTATTCCGGAGGCTTCATACCAGTGTCCTTCGGCTTCGCATGCCGTGCCATCCGCCAGGACAATCCGCGCCTGCCCTTTCAGCTTCCTCCACCGCCCCGGACCATAGAATTTCCGAAGTCTCGCGATTTCCCGAATCCCGCTTCCACCCGCGATGGTTTCAGTACTGGCGATCTGACCCACAGTGCGGAAACGCACGATAAGTAGATTGTAGCCGCCGGCTGCAGGGAAGGTCTCCCCTACCGCCGATTGAACTTCTTTATCTTGTAAAGCAGCGGGTCGCGAGTGATGCGCAGGGGCGTGAAGGGCCACTTCAGCTACCGCGAAATCGCGTGGGAGATGAAGCGCAGAATGGAGCAGGCGGAACCCGAGCTGGGCCGCCTGATGGAAGCCACGCCGCCGTGGGTGGAAGACCCTCTGCGGCGATAGCCCGCATTTCTGGTGCTGCCGCCGCCGCGCCAGGGTCCGGCTAGTGTAGTGCGGCGTAAGAAATGTGCCTCATCCACTCCCGATAGATCGTCGCGCTCGACCCGTGGAGCGACCTTTTAGGTTGCCACGTCGGCGTCCGTGCCGAACGTTCTTCGGAATGCCGGTAGGAAAACCGGCATGGCAGGCGAAACGCCTGCTCCACGGAGCCTTGGATAGGGTACATCATTTGCGCCGCAGATCACTAGAGGGCGGCCAGCATGGCGCGGAGCGCCTGGCCGCGATGGCTGAGCGAAAACTTCTGGGCGGCGGAGGCTTCGCCGAAAGTGAGACCGAGCGCGGGCGAGTAGAAGAGCGGATCGTATCCGAAGCCGGCGGAGCCGCGCGGCTCGTCGAGAATAACGCCCGCCACCTCGCCGCGAAAAACGCCCCGCAGACGTTCGCCCTCGACCAGCGCGATGACGCACACGAAACGCGCCGTCCGGTTGGGCACGCCGCGCAACTTTTCGAGCAGCAGGCGGTTGTTGGCTTCGCCGGTGGAGTGCGGGCCGGAGAAGCGGGCGGAATGAACGCCGGGGGCGCCGCCGAGCGCGTCCACTTCCAGGCCCGAATCGTCGGCGAAGAGCAAGCCCGATGCGTAGGCGGCGTAGTGGCGCGCTTTCAAGACGGCGTTCTGTTCGAAGGTCTCGCCGTCCTCGACGCAGGGGGGAATCCGGTGGAAGTCGGGGATGGTCTCGATGGAGATGGGGCTATGCTCCTGGAATTCGCGCAGCTTTCCGGGATTGCCGGTGGCGCAGAAGAGCCTGATCAAATGCGCGCCACCTTTTTCTGTATCTCGACGATCTGGGCGATACCGGCGCGCGCCAGGGTCACGAGCTGCGCCATCTGCTGGTCGTCGAAGAGGGTATGCTCGGCGGTGGCCTGCACCTCGACGAACCGGCCGGCGCCAGTCATGACGACGTTCATGTCCACGCCCGCGCGGGAATCCTCGTCGTAGCAGAGATCCAGCATGGGCACGCCGTCGACCAGCCCCACGCTGGTGGCGGCCACGAAATCGAGGATCGGCATGGTTTTGAGCCGGCCGAACTCGACGAACTGGCGCAGCGCCAGCGCCAGCGCCACGAACGCCCCGGTGATGGAGGCAGTGCGCGTGCCGCCATCGGCCTGGAGCACGTCGCAATCCAGCACCACGGTGCGCTCGCCCAAAGCCGCCATATCGACTACCGAGCGCATGGAGCGGCCAATCAGCCGCTGGATTTCGTGAGTTCTTCCGGAGGGCCGGCCCTTGGTGACCTCGCGCGGCGTGCGCTTGGCGGTGGCCCTGGGCAGCATGGAGTATTCGGCGGTCACCCACCCTCTGCCGCTGTTGCGGAGGAAGTGCGGCACGGTGTCTTCGATGGTGGCGGCGCAGAGCACGTGGGTATTGCCGACCTTGATCAGCGCGGAGCCTTCCGCGGTCATGAGGCAGCCGGTGACGATCTCGACCGGGCGCATCTGGGAGGGCTGGCGGTTATCGGTACGCATTTTTCATCACGTAGTAGAGGAAAAGCATGACCAGCAACATACCGGAGATGACCAGAATGACGCAGGGGATGCCGCCCTGCGGAGCGCGAGACTTCCTGGCTTTTCCTTTTGCCGGCCTGAACTTCGCCATAACTGCGATGGTATCACCGGGACCGATAGCGGCATGCAAGAATTGGAACTGATGTCGCGCCGGAACTGGATGTGGCTGGCATTCGCGCTGGGCGCCTGCGGAAGAAACGCCCCGCTGCCGGCGGACCTTCTCCCGGAAACGGTTGCCAACGTCTGGCGCCGCGCGGCGGTGCGGAATTTGCCGGTTTCCGAAGCGCCGGACCCCGTGCCGCGCACCAGTGTGGAGCGTCTCCAGGTAGCGGCCTACGAAGGCCCCGGGAAGATCGAAGCGCGCGTGTACGAGCTGAGCTCGCCGGGCGTGGGGCTGGACTTGGCGCAGCGCTGGCGGCCGTCGGCGGATACCGTGTTCTTCTATCAGGGGCGGTATTTCGTGGTGGTGAAATGGCAGCAGGCGGACCGCAAAGCGCTCCAGGAATTCGTGCGCGAGTTGGAGAAACGGCTGCCGGCGGCTAAGCCGCGATGATGTACTCGGCGATGGTGCGCGGCGCCGGGATCGGTTCGCCGTCTTCCTGCATACCGGCCAGATGCATCTGAATGGCTTTGCGCATCAGGCTGGCGGTCTCCTCGAACGTTGCGCCCGCCGCCACGCAGCCGGGCAGATCGGGAACGTGGGCGCTGAACCCGGTATCGGTCTGCTCAAACAGCACGGCGTATTTCATTTCAGGCCCGCTTGCTTCAGGATACAGCAGCGCCGGCGGTGTTGTCCGAACGGGTGTTGCAGGACTTCGGCTATTACCGCGTCGGGGGATCGGAGGAGGTGCGGGTAGATGTCAGGGTGGTAGCGACGTAGCGCCTGCGGCGTAACGCCCACCGGCGCCCCCAATCAGTGGTCTCCGCGACGAGGACCGGTCTCCGCATACTGCCCAGGCGTGCCCCGAGGGCCCCGAGGTCGGTTACCAACCGTTTGCGGACTTTGTATACGGTCGGGCCAAAGGCAGGGACAAGTTCACGCAAAGTATGTTTGCAGGTTCCCAAGCCAAAGTAGAGGGCCACCAGGTCGTGTTCGTCCGGAGGCAGCCCGCGCAGACCCTCGTTAAGCAGGCGCGACACCTCACGGCCGGCGAAAGTTCCATACGGGGTCGGACCGGGAGCCGGGGGATCGGGCAGGTCGTCAAGCGCCCGGGCACGGCCACGCCGGAGCAACTCGCGGAGCGCATATCGGTAGTAGACGGTCTTCAGCCAACTGGCTTCTTTGCCGCCGCCTTTACGGAGGTCAAAGCCGGAGACGGAGCGGGCCAGCACCCCGCTCTGGAGGAAACCTTCGGTGAGGTCAATCTGCTGGTCCATCGACAGGTTGAATCCTTTGGCGCGCAGTTTACGACTGGCCCATTCGTAAGCTTGCGAGCCGTGGCAATAGCTAAGCAGCTCAGCGTGCAGGTCCACCCAATCCACGGGGACCAGCTCGTGAGCGCGTTCGAGCAGTTGTGGGAGGTTCTCGCCGCGCCAGTTTTCGATCAGCTCGGGCAAGTGGGACTGGATGGCAGTGCAGATCCAGTTGCGGGCGGCAGGTATGTCGAGAAGAGGGGCCGGATCAACCCGGAGGTAGCGATCGACGAGGCGCGCGAACGCCACGATCATCCGGGAGCTGTCGGTGATGCCGAGCCGCTCCAGGCATTCCACACACTCAAAGGCGGGAAAGAGACATGTATGGCTCATATATCTCCTTTGGCGCGCCGAAGGCGCGTAGCGCGAATTCCGCAGAAAATTTTATCGCGCGGCGCTCTTCGGGAGCATGATCCCTCGGGCGAGGCGGCGGGCTTTCCGTGTCGCCGTGCCATCCACCGGCCGCGGGAACCAGCGCGTCTCCCAACTGGAGCGCTCCCAGAACTCCCAGGTCCGCGCGAACTTTTCCGCGATGACGAAGATCGGCTCACCGCGCCGCCGTTCCACCCATTCGACGCGCATCAGTGCCCCCCTTCAGGCTGCGCGCGCCGTCTCAGCGCGGCGGCGGATGTAGTCCCATCCGCTGATCTCGCCGCGGACGCCGTAGCGTGCGAGGATGCACTCAACGTCCGCGGACACATCTTCAATGAGGGCCGGGTTCTCCCGTAAGCCGTAAACGAGCATGTTCAGGTCGGCCAGCGAGTTGAGATCCCACGTGCCCGCCGCTGCGAGGCGATACAGAGAACGAACGATATCGCGCGCTTCGGAGTTGGAACCGGAAACGCGGACCAACTCGAAGAAGCGGAGCGCACGCGCCGGATCTTCGGGGTCCGCCGGCAAAGAACGAATGATCCATTCGGCCATCGATGCGGAATTCATGGCTACCTCCATAACAGATATTAGGATCAAAAAAGCTTCAGATAAAAGAAAGGACAAATACTCTGGTGACGGCGGGCCGCGTCGGCCTGGCGTGTTACGGCGTCACGGGGCCGTCGGGCCGGGTGAACGTCTTTTTGCTGAGTTTGACCTTGTTGAGGTAGTTTTCACGCTTGAGGCCGAGATAAGCGCCGCAATCGTGGGCGGTGATATGGTGAGCTTGGCGGAACTCTTCGATCGCCAGAATCTTGCGGAGGAGTTGGGTGCCCTTCAGGGGCTGATGTGGGCCAAAATTCGCCAGCAACTTGTCGAAGCCGTTGGGATTAACGGAGTTCGCGGCGGGTTTGCCGACGGCTTCCAGGTAGGGAACGATGTGTCGCTGGGCGAAGGTGCGGCAAGCCTGCTCGTCGAGCCTGTCGAAGGTGGTTTTGTCCGCCTTGTTGACGACGGCGAGAGCGCCGAGCAGTTCCTTGTCGTTATGAACAGGGAAGATGAGCAAGCTGTGCGGGAGGTCGCCCGATAACTCTTCCCTGCACTCGCGAATAAAGGGGTCTTCGTTCAACTCGGCCAGACCAGCGGCATCCCATTCCCGGTTGATGACCCGATGGGCGGTCTGGGAGATAATACTGTGCTCATGAGCGGGAGTCGCGGCGAGCTCGTAGTCGGGATGTGAGCGTTCTTTCCGAAACCCCACGTCATGCCGTAAGATCTCAGTGCCATCGCTGCGAACGGTTTTCCGGTAGAGAGCCACGCGCGCGGCGTTCAGGAGCTTGCGAGCCAGTTCCGCTACTGTCTCGCGGTACGAAGCGAGGTTCCTGTGGCTCCGGTGCAACCATGCTTTTTCGGCTTGGTGCCAAAGGCCCGCGACGCGCCGTTGTTCATGGGCGATGGCGATGACCGCGGCGAGAATGCGGGCCAGAGCGAATGATTCCTGGCGAAAGGGAATTTCCGGGTTTTGACCCTGATTCTCTAGCTTGAGGACCGCCAGGCATTTGGCAGAGGCTGGCGAGTAGCCATAGAGGATCGGGGTAGCGACAATGTTGTAGAAATGGCCCGACTCAATGTAGTCCCCGCACGCCCCGGAATAGGGGACCTTGCTGTCGGGGCCCTCCAGTTCTTTTCGGCTCATGTTGATGGGTTGCCGGGTCCGGTAGACATACGTGGTCAGGGCCGGCTGGGCCAGCAGGTAGTTATGCTCGCGGTACGACCTCCGATATCCGACAGCGCCGACCGGAAAGAGGATATAGGGGTTGTCATCGGCTGGCGTGAAGACAGAAACGGCTTCTGCGCCAGTGGCCCGTTTCACGGCGTCTGCGAACGCATCCATGTCGGGTTTCCCGTAGGGATCGGCTAGAACGAGTGCCAGCTCGTTCAGGCACGGGGTGACGTGTTCGAGAATGCTATCGCTTAATGGGGGCTGAACCGGCACTTGCTCAGGCATGGGCGTCCTCCTCGGTTGACGGGTGTCACAGAACTATCGGGCGTCAAATAGTATTGCCAAAGACCGAATATCGTAATTTCCTCAATCATTATAACCACTTCCGAGGGGCGTGACACCGTCACAAGGGGGAGTAACGGGTTCACACGCGTCATTCGGAAGAGCCGTCGCGGAAAGCAATTACTTTGGTGATGAGGAAACTGCGTGTTACGGACAGGCCGGCGGAGGGTATCGACATCCTGCGGTATATTCTCGCCCTTCGTAAGCAGCCGGCTCTCCGGTGGACACCGGCTGGAATCGAGGCGCGTTTGGGCGGGGAGTGGGTGCGTTTGGCAAGGGCCAGAGAGGTAATCCGGGAGGCCGGAGTATTTGGCGAATTGGCAGAGCGCGGCGTCCCTTACGGGTGGTTGCTGGTCCCGGACCCGCGGCGCACCGCCGTAGGTGGTGAGGGACCGGGTTCCGCGGCGTGGAAATGGGCAGGGCGACGCAACTTGGACGGCGCCGCCCGGGACCCTGCACTTACTCCGCGGTGACGACATCTTCCAACTCCAGGCCCTGGTGGTCAAGGGCGTCCCGGTAACCCTGCGCGTAGGCACGGGCGTAACAACGGGGCGTGAGGCCCAGGATCGTCAAGGGACCTTGTGTTTTGGTGGAGCCATCGTCGTAACCACGGTTGTGGATTGCGTCTTGATAGCCTCTGGTGTATTCAGCCAGCTCTTCGCGCGACATATGCGCCTCCTCTTCTTCTTTGCATTCGGAGGAGGCTTGCTCAAAAGACTTACAGATCCCAGTAGGGAAAAAATGTTACCTGTCCCGTTCGGTGGGTATAAGCCCCTGGGAGGTGCGTTCACGTCGGCCACGGCTCCGGAGACATCTCCCCGCAAACGGCGTCCCAATCCGCCTCCGGGTAGCTCTGGGCGATGTCGGCCGCTGGCACGCCGCCATCGGCCAGCGCGGGGGCGGCGCCCTCGGCGGAAAGCGCCGGTTGCAACCGTTCCATTTCGCGCATCAGCCATGGCAGCGCAAAAGAAAGAAAATGCACGATCTGCCCTTTCTGCGTCGTACACCCAACTTCCAAGCAGTCCACGGGCGCACCGCCAAAATCGGGGATAATAGGAAGACACCCATGTCCATTTCCGCCCCCGCCGTGGCGACACCCGAAGCGATTGCGCGCTATGAGCCGGTCATCGGCCTCGAAGTGCACGTGCAGCTTGCCACGGCGACTAAGATCTTTTGCGGCTGCCCCACCAGTTTTGGCGCGCCGCCGAATACCAACGTGTGTCCCGTTTGCCTGGGGCTGCCGGGGGCGTTGCCGGTGCTGAGCCGCGAGGCGGTGGAGCTGGCCATCAAGGGAGCGCTGGCGCTGGACTGCCGGATCAACCCCAAGTCGCGATTCGCGCGCAAGAACTACTTTTATCCGGACCTGCCCAAGGGGTACCAGATCTCGCAATATGACGAGCCACTGGCGGAGCACGGCTACGTCGATATCGTGGTGGATGGCGCCGCCCGCCGCATCGGCATCACGCGCGTCCACATGGAGGACGATGCGGGGAAGAGCATCCACGACGGCTTCCGGGATTCGGACCGCTATTCCTATGTGGACCTCAACCGTTCCGGCACGCCGCTGGCCGAAATCGTGACCGAGCCCGATATGCGCAGCTCGGAGGAAGCGTACGCCTTCCTGACCGAATTGAAGCAGGTGCTGCAATTCGTCGAGGTTTCCACGTGCGACATGGAGAAAGGCCACCTGCGCTGCGATGCCAACGTCTCCGTGCGAATCAAAGGCGCGGAGAAGCTCGGCACCAAGGCGGAAGTCAAGAACCTCAATTCGTTCCGCTTTCTGAAGCAGGCGCTGGATTATGAAATTGCGCGGCAGGTGGCTCTCATTGAGAGCGGCGGCAGAGTGGTGCAAGAGACGCGGCTCTACAATCCCGACCTGGGCGAGACCGCCGGCATGCGCAGCAAGGAGCAGGCGCACGACTACCGTTACTTTCCCGAGCCGGACCTGGTTCCGCTGCGCATTGGCGAGAAGTGGCTGGCCGAGGTGCGGGCCGGAATGCCGGAGTTGCCCGCCCGCAAGCGCGCGCGGTTCATCGGCGAGTACGGGCTGAAGGAATACGACGCCGGAGTTCTGACGGCCACGCGCGCGGCGAGCGAGTATTACGAGACGGCGGCCAGGGTCTCGGGCGATCCGAAGACCGCGGCCAACTGGGTGATGGGCGACCTGATGGGCTTGCTCAAGGCCGAGGGGAAGGAGATTGCGGAATCGCCCGTCAGTCCCGAGCACCTGGGCGAGTTGGTGAAGCTGATCGCCAAGGGCGAACTTTCCGGGAAGCTGGCCAAGGAAGTGTTCCCGAAAATGTTCTCCACCGGCGAGCCGGCCGGCGTCATCGTGGAACGCGAAGGGCTGCGGCAGATCAGCGACACGGGGGCGCTGGAGAAGATCATCGCGGATGTGATCGCCGGCAATCCCAAGCAGGTGGAACAGTACCGGGGAGGGAAGACCACGGTGATCAACTTCCTGGTGGGCCAGGCGATGAGGGCCACGCGGGGACAGGCCAACGTGGCGTTGGTAACCGATTTATTCAAGCGAAAGCTGGGGTGATGCATGTTGAAGGTTGGCGACAAAGCTCCCGATATTCGCGTTCACACCGACACGGGCGGCGATTTCCGGCTGTCGGACCTGAAGGGCCAGCGCGTGGTGCTCTACTTTTACCCGAGGGCCAATACGCCGGGCTGCACGGTGGAGGCCTGCGAGTTTCGCGACGGCATCGAGGCGTTTGCCAAGAAGGGCGCGGCGGTGGTGGGCGTGTCGCCCGACAAGCCCGCGGCGCAGGCCAATTTCAAGGCCAAGTTCGATCTGCCCTTCACGCTGCTGGCGGATGAAGACAGAGCCGCGGCCCAGGCCTACGGCGTATGGAAAGAGAAGAACATGTACGGCAAGAAGGCGATGGGCATCGAGCGTAGCACCTTCGTCATCGGGCCGGAGGGCAAGATCGAGAAGATCTACGCCAAGGTCAAGGCCAAAGGGCACGCGGCGGAAGTGCTGGCG
>JBAWDI010000437.1:0-2806 GCA_049590695.1 Bryobacteraceae bacterium | reverse complement strand
AGTCTATGTAGGAGGTGCCATGAAACTCTCTGTATTGGGAATTGCGATTTTATTGATGACCGGACCCGTCGTGGTCGCCGATGAACTGGATGACAGTTACCAGGGTCTCCAGGACGCCGTTACGAAGAAGGATGCCGCCCAGGTTAAGAAGCTGGCGGTGCCTTTGTTCGAGCTGTCGCGCAAGGTGATTGCCGCTCCCGTGCCCACGAGCGCAATCGAAAAGGAAGACTGGCCCAACCGCGTCAAGTACGCGCAAGAAGCTGAAGGGTACGCCGAGTATGCACTGTATGCCACCGGTGTTCAGGGCGGGCCGGCGGTCATGATAGACCTGCTGGGACTACTGGAGCAGCAGAGTCCCAAGAGCAAGTACCTGGACCAGGGTTACCAGGCCTACCTGGCGGCGCTCCGCCAGGCTGGGAAGGACGCTGACATCCCAGTCGCGGAAAAAGCCATCGTGAACTTCCCCAACAACCCGGACCTTTTGGCGGTGTTGGCCGAAAACGCGCGAATCAAGAACCAGGCCGACCGTGCCATCTCCTTCGCCAACCGGCTGGTGGCCGCGGCCAATTCGCGCCCAAAGCCCGAGGCGGAATCGGCCGCCGATTGGGACCGCCAGAAAAGCATATGGTTGGGCCGCGGCTACTGGATTTCCGGTGTTCTGAACGGCGCGAAGAGCCTGTATGCGCTGTCCAACAAGAGCCTTCGCGCGGCGCTTCCGTACATCAAAGGCGAGCCAGGACTGATGGGCCCTGCACTCTTCTATCTGGGCTTCTCCAATTACAACCTCGCCACCATGACGAACAATAAGGCACAGATGCTCGAAGCTCAAAAATTCAGCGAGCAGTGCGCTGCCATTGAGGGCGCGTATCAGAGCCAGTGCTATAAAAACTCCATGGCCATGAAGGACGCCGCCGCCAAGATGCGCTGACACCGGCGCCTCGCCCGCAGCTTGCAGCCGTCGAAGGGAGGCGTTCGCCTCGATTCAGACGCCGGACCCTCCGCGGCATCGAAGAGGTCAGTCCATGCCAGACTACATCGGTGCAATCGATCAAGGCACCACCAGCACGCGGTTCATTATATTCGACCGCGCGGGAGCCATCGTCGCCAGCGCACAGAAAGAGCACCAGCAGATCTACCCTCAGCCGGGCTGGGTGGAGCACGACCCCGACGAGATCTGGCGCCGCACCGAAGAGGTGGTCGCGGCCGCCATGGGGCAACGCTCTTTGGGCCCCCGCGACCTGGCGGCCATCGGCATCACCAACCAGCGGGAAACCACGGTTCTTTGGAACCGCACCACGGGCAAGCCCCTGTACAATGCCCTGGTGTGGCAGGATACGCGAGTATCCGACTACATTCCCGAGCTGGCGCGCGCCGGCGGCCCCGACCGCTTTCGCGCCCAGACCGGCCTCCCTCTGGCGACCTACTTCAGCGCCTTGAAGATTCGCTGGGTGCTGGACCACGTGGCCGGCGCGCGCGAGCAGGCGGAAGCGGGCGACATTCTGTTCGGCACCATCGACACGTTTCTGCTCTGGCACCTTACGGGAGGACTCCACGTCACCGATTGCACCAACGCCAGCCGCACGCAGTTGATGAATCTGCGAACCCTCGACTGGGATCCGGAATTGCTGATTGCGTTCGACATTCCGCGCCAGGTGCTGCCCAAGATCCGGTCCAGCAGCGAACCATATGGTGTCGCCACGCTGGACGCTGTGAAGGGCGTTCCGGTGGCCGGCATCCTGGGAGATCAGCAGGCCGCCCTGGCCGGACAAGCCTGTTTCCACGCCGGCGAGGCCAAAAACACTTACGGCACCGGGTGTTTCCTGCTCATGAATACCGGCCGCGAAATCGTGCAATCCAAGTGCGGCTTGCTGACCACCGTGGCGTTCCAGACGAAGGATCAGCCCGCCACCTACGCGCTCGAAGGCAGCGTGGCCATCACCGGCGCCCTGGTCCAATGGATTCGCGATAATTTCGGCCTCATCGGCAGCAGCCCGGAGATCGAGACGCTGGCCCGCACGGTGGAGGACAATGGCGGAGTCTACTTCGTCCCGGCGTTCTCGGGATTGTACGCGCCGTATTGGAAGCACAACGCGCGTGGCATCATCGCCGGCCTGACCCGCTACACCAACAAGGGACACCTGGCGCGCGCCGCTCTGGAAGCCACGGCCTTCCAGACGCGTGAGGTGGTTGAGGCCATGGAGCAGGATGCGGGCGTTCAGGTGGACATTCTGCGCGCCGATGGCGGCATGGTGGGCAACAACCTCCTGATGCAGTTCCAGGCCGATATCCTGGACCGCACGGTGGTGTGCCCCGCCGTCAAGGAAACCACCGCGTTGGGAGCCGCGTACGCCGCCGGGCTGGCCATAGGCTTCTTCGAAAACCTCGAGGATCTGCGCGCCCGATGGAGCGTCGACCGGACCTGGAAACCCAACATGGATGCCCCGCGGCGCGAGCGGATGTACGGCTTCTGGAAGAAGGCGGTGACACGCTCGTTCGATTGGCTGGATTCCGAATAGGAGACACCGGTGGAAAAACAAATGTTCGGCGAGTTCATGGGGACCCTGGTGCTGATTCTGATGGGGAACGGCGTGGTCGCCAACGTCAACCTCAAGAAGTCCTATGCGCAGGACGCCGGGTGGATGGTGATCGCCACCGGTTGGGCGTTGGCGGTGATGACGGGCGTATTTACGGCCATCGCCTGCGGCAGCTCGGGCGCTCATCTTAACCCCGCCGTCACCATGGGCTTTGCCGTAAGCTCCGGAGATTTCAGCAAGCTGGCGCCTTATGCCGCGGCGCAGATCATGGG
>JBAWDI010000436.1:0-1598 GCA_049590695.1 Bryobacteraceae bacterium | reverse complement strand
ACGTTACTTCGGGTGCGGAACAATCGCCACGATGAGGTACGTGTCGTCCTGGATCAGAAAATGGAAGCGCCAATCGCGGTTCACGCGCGCTTGCCATAGGTCCGTGGCCTTGTCGTACTTCTTGGCGTGCAGCGAGGGATGGTTGAGGTTCTCCGCCAGTAATCGCGCTTGCTTATCGAAGGCCTTCTGAATCGCTGGCGGCGCGGCGCGGTAATCCCTCTCCGAACGCCGCGTGTGTGCCCAGGTCATCTGCATTGGGAGGCTTTGGCGACCGGGCGGCGCTTGTGCCCCCTGAGAGAATCGATCATCTCGTCGACCGTTTTGAAAGGACCGCGTACCCGTCCCTTCCGCACGTCCTCCAGCCCTTCGGCGATGGCGCGATCAATCACCGACTTCGGCGTGAGCGTGATCTTTCCGCGCTCCACCTTCGCCTCCAGGATGTCGCCAACGGCAACACCAATCTGCTCTCGCACGCGCAGCGGGATGACGACCTGGTATTTATTCTTGACGGTTACGATGGACATGGTAGTTGAATAGTTGAACTGTTCATCTTCATCTTAACAGGCTTGGGCAAGTTTCGCGACTCAGTTCTTCTTGCTTCTGTTCCGCCCGCGCTTGCGTTCCTGTCTTTCGGTTCCACCGAGTATCCAGATGTACACGCCTACCACTACTGAAGAGGCTACCATAAAGACGTCTACAACCCACGAGTGCAGATCGCTCTTAGATCTCGATATCCAAGCGTGGAGATCTCCAATGGTGCCAACGATGCGGTAGTCGGCCGGCGGGACATCGTTTCCCGGCCACTCCAGGTACGACACTGCTATCGGTGTTGAAGGCGCGGTCCATTCGACAACTCCCCCGTTGCCTATGGGTTCCCTCGCGGACGCGACAGCAACGAACCTAGCGACGACCTTCGGCTCTCTGTTCTTAGGTATTCTAGCGTTCGAGTACGTGTAGATCAGTCGTAGCAGCGGCCTCCAGGCTAAGTCACGAGGGTAGACCGGCGCGCTTGCGTTCGCGGCATAAGAGAGATCAAAGCGCTGTGCGACTTTCTCCACGGCATCCAGGCCTCGGAGCCTGTCCCAAACCCCAGAGTATTCACCCGAAACGAATACCACCGTAAGCAACGGAAGCAGGATCGCGATTAGTTCGACGCTTCTCTTCGATGGGAGCATCAGGCACCTCCAAACTATTATTGCCCTCTCGCGTCGGGGCCGATGACGGCGAGCTCGATGATGTTCTCGGACCGGAGGGCGTTCGCCACTGGCGTGATTCAATTTGAGCCTGACCGGGCCGGGCGAAACAGCGATGAACTGGCGTTTGATATCCCTGCCGCCAGTTGTTACCATTTTTCCGCAATGAAAACTCTCTTGATGTGCGCGCTGCTGACGGTGGCGGCGTACCCCCAGGCCCCTTCCCGTATGGAGAAGCGCGGCCAAGCGACGCAATTGATTGTGGATGGCAAGCCATTTCTGGCGCTCTCGGGCGAGTTGGCCAATACGGCGCCTTCGAACCTCGATTACATGCGGCATGTTTTTCCCATACTGGCCAGGCAGGTTCACCTGAATACGGTGCTGACGGCCGTGGCGTGGGGGTGG
>JBAWDI010000435.1:0-1647 GCA_049590695.1 Bryobacteraceae bacterium | reverse complement strand
GCAGGCGGTTGGCCGCCGCAATCTTGCAGCCGATGAGCGACGCCTTGCCGCCGAATCCCATGGCGCCCACGCCCAGCTTGTTGGCCTCTTCCATGATTTCGGATTCGAGCTGGGCCAGCACGGGGTTGGGGTTGACATCGTCGAGCGTGCGGAAGAGCTGGCCCTTGGCCAGTTCGTAGCCGTGCGCGCGGTCGCTGCCGATGCACACGCCGATGGCGCCGGGCGCGCAGCCTTGCCCCTGCGCCTGCCATACGGCGTGCAGAATGCACTTGCGCACGCCCTCCAGGTTGCGGTCGGCGCGGCCCAGGTGGGCCAGATCGCACGGCACCGAGTACTGGATGTTCATGTTCTCGCAGCCGCCGCCCTTGAGCAGCAGCCGGATTTCGATCTCATCCTCTTCCCACTGCTCGAAATGCAGCACGGGGGTCTCTTGGCCCAGGTTGTTGCCGCTGTTTTTCCCGGTGATGGAATCCACCGAGTTGGGGCGCAGCTTGCCCAGCCGCGTGGCCTCGGCAATAGCCTCGCGGATGGCTTTCCCGAGGCGAATCTGGTTGAAGCCGACGGGCGTGTGGATCACGAAAGTCGGCATGCCGGTATCCTGGCAGACGGGGCCGGTGTCGTCGACCGCCATGTCGATGTTGGAGAGGATAATGTTGAACGCCTGCGCGGACTGCGTGGCCGGCGTTTCGATGCTGGCCGCCAGCGACATGGCGGCGCGCACGTCGGGCGGCAGGTTGGTGGATGTCTGAGTGATCAGTTCCAAGAGACTGCCGGCTAGGAATTCCATAAAGGCACCTGGTTTATTGTACTCGTCAATCCAGCTTCAGGCGCACGCCGGCCACCATGCCGGGGCGGATGGCGGGGATGGTGCTGTTGAATTCCACCACCACCTGCGCGCCCTTGATCTCCTTGATATCGCCGGTAATGCCGGGGATTCCGAGGTCGGGAACCAGGACCAGCGCCGACTGTCCCGGCCTCAGCCGCTTCAAAACGGCTGGTTGGGGTTCGACGGCTACTTCAAGGGCGTAGGTATCAGTGGCGATCTGGAACAGGTTGTCGCCAAACTCCCGGGCGGACTTGCCGACTTCCCCGTTGCGTCCCACCAGCAGGCCATCCACGGGAGAGTGCACGTCGGCGGCCTCGAAAGCGGCTTGCGACTCCTGCAGCCGCTGGTTTTCGTCCGCCAGTATCTTCTGCGCCGAGGCCACTTCCTGGAGCGTGCTCTGGACGCTTTCGGCGGCGGCGTGCGCGGCCTTATCCATCACGTTGAACTCGGTGCGCGCGCTGTCGTATTCGCTCTGCGCCTTCTCATAGACCAGGCGCGGCGTAGCGCCCTGGCTGAAGAGCAACTGCTGGCGCGAAAAGGCGGTTTCCGCGCGCTCCATGGCGAAACGGGCGCGTTGCGCTTCGGCGTCCGCGCGGGATTGTTCCAGGCGCGCGCCGGCCACCGCGGTATCGGCCCGGTTGACCTGCTCCTGGGCGTGATCCACGGCGCTGGCGGCCGCCTCGCGGGAGCTATCCAGCCCCTGACTGCCGATGCGCGCCAGTACCTGCCCCTGGTAGACTTCCTGCCCTACGTCCACCGCAAAGGCATCGATGACGCCGTCGACTTGGGCGCCCACGCCGACGACGTGCTGCGGGCGAATG
>JBAWDI010000434.1:0-4759 GCA_049590695.1 Bryobacteraceae bacterium | reverse complement strand
ATCCGCTTCACGCGGGCATCGAAGGTGGCTTTGATCTCACCCTGGGTCTTTTCGGCCTTTTTCTGGAGCGCCTGGACCTTGGCGTCGGTCTCGCTGTTGATTTGCTCCGCCCTCTGCTTGGCCTGATCCAGCTTGGCTTCGAGCTTGGCATTGAGCTTGTCGATCCTGGCCTGGAGCTTAGCCTTGCGTTCGCCCCGGGCGCGAGCAGCCTCGGCCTTCAATTGATCGATTTCCGCGCGAAGCTCCGCCACATCTCTGGCCCGTTCATCGTGCTCGACGAGCTTTCTGACTTTGCGAAATACGGTTCCGCCCAAGGCTTCCATTCTGGTATCCACGGGAGTAACCCACTCCTCGCTGACGTCCGCGATTAACGCGCACTTGCCGGGTGTCAGCGTGGCGGCGACGTCGTCGACAAACTCGGCGTCGACACCGGCCACGTGCAAATCACCGATGCTGCCCGCGAGCAAACCGGCCGTGGCGCCGACAGCCAGGCCCACCGGTCCCTCGAGCAGGCCGATCAGGGCGCCAATGGCCGTTCCGCCGATGGTGCGGATGGGGAGGTCGTCGTCCGACTGCTTGATCGTTACGGTGCCGTCGGCGTTCTTCTTGATCACCGCTTCCGCGTGAATCGTGATGCTTCCTTCGTTGTCGAGTTGCTTGAGGGCTTGCGATCCCTCATAGGATTTCGCTTCGTCGTTAAAGACTACAACCAGCATTCTTTCCATTGAGATTCCTCTTTCTAGTGAAGTTTTTTGCCGCGTTTTACGCGGCTTCGAAAACGGGCACTTTGGGCAAATGGTGAATCGCGGTGGCGAAACTGGTCACCGCTACACCGTCTACGATGAGGTCAACACCGACGGCCAGTCCGATGAACCAGAGGCCTGTAATCGGCATCTGCCAAAGCACCATGACCCCTAGTGCGACCGAGACGACCCCGGAGAAAACCGCCCAGCCCCAGCTTGGGAATTTCGCCATTCCCGAGCCGATGGCGCGGAACAGTCCGCCCACAATGAAGAACGAAGCCAGCACCACGGTGAGGGTCTCGGCTCCCATAAGCGGATACCGAACGAGCAAGTATCCGGTGAATCCCCGTAATAGGGCAGTGAGCAGATACAGGAAGAATCCGCCCCAGGTCCCTGTAGTGAACGATTGGATCAGCGCGACGCCGCCGCCGATCAGAAGCAACCAGCCGACAACCAACACGGTAGTGAAGGTGGCGGTTATGTTAAATGCGATGCAGGCCGTGCCAAGAGCAATGAACAAGATTCCAAGGAACAGGAACCAGCCCCAGGAACCGCGGATCTCGTTTATGCCGGCAATCAGTGGATTGTTTGTAGTTTGTGACATAGTGTTTTTTTCTCCTGAAACGAGATTACGGGAATTCGGGATCGCAGTCGTGAGTTTGCGGTCAGGTTTTGGTGGAAGGAAGGGTTGCAGCGGGAGCGAAGCTCCCGTCGGGTTTTTGATTACAACCGGGTCGACATGTGGATCCGATGCGACTGATTCCAGCTGCTTTCGAGCGCGCTCCGCAGTTTCATCCGTCAAGGTGGAGTTCCACATCGGTGAACTGTTCCCGCGCGTGGGATTCGTCGTGACCAATCTGGAGACGGACAGCCGGGCTGTGGTGCGATTCTACAACAAGCGCGGCACGGCAGAGCAGTGGATCAAAGAGGGCCAGCAGGCGGTCAAGATGACGCGGCTGAGTTGCCACCGGTTCCGGTCGAATGAAGTGCGCCTCTGGCTGAGCCTGATCGCCTACAACCTGGGGAACCTGTGGCGGCGGCTGGTACTGCCGAGGAAGATCGAGAACTGGTCGCTGACCAGCTTGCAGCAGCGGCTGGTGAAGACCGGCGGCCGGCTGGTCAAGCATGCGCGGTACTACTGGCTGCTGCTGGCCGAGAGCCATCTGACCAGGCGGTTGTTTGGAAGCATGGTGCGGCGGATCGGTGGGCTGGAGCTGGCGACAGGGTAGCGGGAGGGCGATGACTCCAGCGAAATCAGGCAGACGCAGGGTCGAAGAGGTGTTTGTGAAACGCATTGAAAAGGCTGGATTTCCCGGTTTTGGGTTTTCTCGGCAGGGAGACAAGCTCGCCTTGGGGGACCGAAGACGGCTCCCGGAGGAAAGAATGCAACTTGCGGAATGCAACTTGCGGGATCAAAGGACGGCGGTTCGGTTTATACTGAATGGGACCTGGAAGTCCAAAATGGAAATCCCGGTTTCGTCCGGCACTTTGGACCTTTTCAGCCGGTATTGACAACTGATAATCTGGATGGGACAGTCTGAAACTAGAGAGCTTCTGATGCGGGAACTGGCTGAACGACCTTGACTGACAGTACGGTCGGTGGTGGAGCAAATGAACCCGTCATATATCGATGCGAATGAGTCCGTAGCCCATCGATCATCCGGGGCGTTGCCCCTGAATTATCTCCAACGCTATGGTCTTGCGGTTGTTTCCATCAGTGTCGCACTCGGGATTTCGCTACTCCTTCAGCATTTCGGCTTTCGCGTCCCTTCCGCGCTTTTGCTGTTGTTTGCGGTAGCCATAAGTTCCTGGTATGCAGGAGCGGGACCTGCGCTGTTGGCGGCGACCCTGTCCACGATCAGCTTCTACTGGTACTTTGTGGAGCCGGTCCACACCATCTACATTTACCGGTCCCAGATCCCGTATTTCGTCATTTTTACTGCGTTCGCTGCGCTCCTGTCTCGGTTCGGCACGTTTCGGCAGCGCGCCGAGGCAGATCTTCGTCGGACTCACGACCAGCTTAGAGTCGAGCGTCCCAAACTAGGATCGCGCACCATCGCGCTGCTGTATTTCGCGTTCTCAAGTTGCTGGATCTTATTTACCGACCCCTTGGTGCATGGGCTCGGGTTATCCAATGCATACGTTCTGGAGCTTTCAGAGGCCAAGGGAATTCTATTCATTTCTTCGAGCACTTTCCTCATGTACGTGCTGGTGGAAAAGGCTTTGCGCCAGCGCCACTCCGTTGCGGCCGCCTACTGGCAACTCGTGGAGACCGCTCAGGAAGGGGTCTGGTCGGTCGACGCTGAAGGCAAGACGGTATTCGCTAACGAAAACATGGCCGCTATCCTGGGCACATCGCCGGGGGAGATGATCGGCAAATCCATTCTGCCCTTTGTGCCGCGGGAGAAGAAAGACGAGTTACTGAATCACCTGCTCCAGCGGGAGCAAGGGCCCCAGGAACACTTCGAATTCCCCTTCCTGCGGGCGGACGGGGCTCAAGTCTGGACGTTGCTGCGCGTATCACCGGTTCTAAGGGATGGACAGCACAGCGGCTGTCTGGCCCTGGTGAGCGACATCACCAAACGCAAGCGGGCCGAAGAAGAGCTGCACGAGAGTGAGACGCGCTTTCGCGCGTTTGTGGACCACGCTGGCGACGCCCTATTCGTCCAAGATCTCGAGCAAGGGACCATTGTCGATGTGAACCGGGAGGCATGCGAGAGCCTTGGTTACACTCGGCGGGAACTGATCGGGAACACGGCAGTTGCCTTCCACCTAGATTCGGATCGAGCGGAGATGGAATCAGCCGCGGAGCAAGCGGCGGCGGGTGAAACCGTGGTCGGCACACACTGCCATCGGCGAAAGGACGGCTCGGTGTTCTATGTCGAAGCAAACACGAGTTGTTTTTGGTATGGCGGGCGTCGCTTCCTGCTGCATGTCTCCCGGGACATCACGGACCGCTTGCGGGCCGAACAACAGCGTGACAGGCTTCGGCAACTTGAGGCCGATCTTGCGCACATCAACCGGGTGAGCATGATGGGGGAACTGGCCGCGTCGGTCGCGCATGAGGTCAACCAGCCACTGTCGGGCGTCGTGAGTAACGCCAGCGCCGGCCTGCGTTGGCTGGCTGGAGACGTGCCTAACCTGGAGGAGGCGCGGGAAGGGCTGCGCCGCATCGTGCGCGACGGGAAGCGGGCCGGCCAAGTGATCGCCCGAATTCGGGCGCTAACGAGAAAGGCTGCGACGCCTACAGAGAAGCTGGATCTGAATGAAACAATTGGCGAAGTCCTGACGCTTATCGGGGACGAAGCGAGAAGAAAGAGCGTGATCGTCCGAACGCACTTTGCGGATGACCTTTCGCCTGTTTCAGGCGATCGGGTTCAGTTGCAGCAGGTTGTGCTGAATCTCGTTATGAATGCTATCGAAGCGATGAGCGTTGTCGATGAGCGGGCACGAGAACTGGCGATCGGCACGCGGAACATCGGCCCCGACCAGGTGCAAGTAACGGTTCAAGACTCGGGGACAGGTATCGACCCCCAGACCATAGACAGGATCTTTGACTCTTTCTACACGACGAAGCCCGGCGGCATGGGCATGGGACTTTCCATTAGCCGTTCCATCCTTCAGGCGCAAGGAGGCCGGATATGGGCTACGGCCAATGACGGCCGAGGCACGATCTTCCACTTTACGCTTCCGAAGTACCACGAAGAAGAATCAAATGCCGAAGCCGCGGGAATCTGACGCAGTCATCGCAGTTGTGGACGACGACCTCTCGGCGCGGGAGGGACTCAGTAGCCTGATTCGGTCTGCGGGTTTGCAGGTCGAAGTCTTCGCGTCCGCGCAGGAATTCCTGGCCCGTCCCGGCGCCAAGGCGCCAGGTTGCCTGGTGCTGGACCTGCAACTGCCGGGGCTCAGCGGGCTCGACCTGCAGAAGCGCATGGCCGAGGCCGGGCTGGAGATCCCCATCGTTTTCCTTACCGGCCATGGCAATATCCCAGCGTCGGTGCAGGCCATGAAGG
>JBAWDI010000433.1:0-1642 GCA_049590695.1 Bryobacteraceae bacterium | reverse complement strand
CCGCGATGCCAAATTCGGCATCTGGGCGCATTGGGGACCGCAGTCGGCCGCCGAAGATGGCGACTGGTATGCGCGCAACATCTACATTCAGGACAGCCCGCAGTATAAGGATCACCTCGCGCGGTTCGGCCATCCTTCGAAGTTCGGCCACAAGGATATCTGCAAGATCTGGACGGCCGACAAGTTCGATCCGGATCATTTGATGCAGCTCTATAAAAAAGCAGGCGCGAAATACTTTATGAGTATGGGCGTCCACCACGACAACTTCGACCTATGGAATTCCAAGCACCAGCCGAAGTGGAACGCTGTCGCGATGGGGCCGAAAAAGAACATCGTCGGTCTGTGGGAAAAGGCGGCGCGGAAGCAAGGCCTGAGATTCGCCGTGAGCGAGCATCTGGCATACAGCTACCTGTGGTGGACGGTTTCTCACGGCAGCGACGCGACCGGCCCCATGGCCGGCGTCCCCTACGATGGAGCGGATCCGCAGTATTCCGATCTTTATCACGAGTACTCGAAGGAATTCCTGACGCCGGAGCCAGGCGGCCGGGCCGGCGCAGTTGGCAGACGCGAGGCCCCACTCTCGTGGAGACAAACCTACTTCGCCCGTATCAAGGACTTGATCGACCAGCACCAACCCGACCTGCTTTACAACGACGGCGGCCTTATCTACCCGGAGGTCAGCTACCAACTGGTGTCCCATCTCTACAACGTGAGTGCGCGGGTCCACGGCGGCAAGGTGGAGGCGGTCTATACCAGCAAGGGCCGGACCGACTGCGACACCGGCACCTGTGTTTTCGACATTGAGCGCGGGGTCAACGACAAGCTGGCGGTCAACCCCTGGCAGACCGACACCTGCATCGGCAACTGGCACTACAAGCGCGACCTCGAATACAAGAGGCCCAAACAGATCATCGACCTGCTCTGCGACATCGTCAGCCGCAACGGCAACCTGATGCTGAACTTCCCCCTGCCCAACAGTGGCGAGTTGGATTCCAGGGAACTGAACGTTCTGGACGAAATCACCAAATGGATGGCGGTCAACAGCGAAGGCATTTATGCCACGCGGCCATGGAAGATCTTCGGCGACGGCCCGGGCACGAAAACCGCCGCTGTACCCGGCCAGCGATTCAACGAGAACAGCCGCAAGGATCTGTCCGCCGACGATGTTCGCTTCACCACCAAGGGCGGCGCGCTGTACGCGTCCGCGATGGGCTGGCCGGGCAAAGAGGCGTCGATACCCGCGCTCGCGCTGGGCGGCCCGAACAGCGTGCCCAAGTTCCGCAACGTCGAGCTGCTGGGCCACAAAGGCAAGCTCAAGTGGACTCAGGATGCCGCGGCTCTGAAGGTGGAACTGCCGGAAGAGAAACCGTCGGACTACGCCGTGACGTTCAAGATCGCTTTGGCTTGACGGCGCTTCGGCCCATGAGCGGCACGATGGCGCCTGGTGCGGGTGCCGGGAACGGGGTTCCTCGGATGGGGCCGAGGGCCAGGGGCCGGGGGCTGGGTGACGCATCTGCTCCGGGTATGTGGAGTTGTCAATCATGAGGTTTTAAGCGCCTCTTTTTCAATTGGTTGAGTGCGTGGGTCGAGGTTTTGTGACGCATCTAGAGGCGCTTTTTTGCAAGATTCGACACAAGGGTGG
>JBAWDI010000432.1:0-6161 GCA_049590695.1 Bryobacteraceae bacterium | reverse complement strand
GTTGTATACCGGCCCAACTTGGCGGGTTGCCAACCCGCCGCAGGTTTCCAACCTGCCCCCCACACCCGGCCCGTTCGACCCTGCGTGCTATCATGGTTCCGAAAGCCTGAATGGGAGGAACACAACGATGGGCCCGCTAGGTGTGCAGGAGATGATCTTCATCTTCTTCCTGGCGCTGATCTTATTCGGCCCCAAGAAGATGCCGGAACTGGGTCGCTCCATAGGAAAAGCCCTGACCGAGTTTCGCCGCGCCCAGAGCGAACTGAAGGCTACGTTCGAACGGGAGATGAAAAGCCTGGAACAGGAAACGGAATCGTTGAAGGAAGTCGCCAACCAAGTCACCAACCAGTATCCGTACGATACCTATAACTACGATTATTCGTCGTCTGAATCCACCCCCGAGGGTTCATACGGGTCCGAAACCTACGATTCCGCTGTCGCTACCCCATCCACTGCAAGCGCATCCGCACCTGAGGGCGCTGAGTCACCGTCAGCCGATGCGCCGGAGGGCACTGTCGCCCACGGCGCCGAAATGGCGGCCGCACACACTGAGACGGCTTCCCCCACGGCTGAACACATCGCGTAACGAATGAATTCTTCCGACGAACCGAAGGGGACCGGCGATCCCCAAGCTGGCGCCGCGCCTTCCGCCTCCGCTTCCACTCCCGTGACCGCGGTCGAGAAAGCCAAACCTCGCTCCGGCGGGGGCGGGAAGACTCCGCCACCGCCGCCTCCCTCCGGAGGCGACTCCGACGATGAAGAGGACGGCATGCTGCGCATGTCTTTCCTGGAACATCTGCAAGAGCTGAGGACGCGCATCATCCGGGCCCTCTGGGGTCTGGGCGTAGCCTTCGTCTTGAGCCTTACCTTCTGCAACGAGCTCTGGAACTTCGTCTCCCAGCCGGCCGTGCAGGCCCTCAAGACTCTCGGCTACCCGCAAACGCTCAAACAGATCACCCCCATGGAGAGTTTCAACGTGATCTGGTTCAAGCTGCCCGTGCTGTGCTCCATCTTCCTCGGCTCCCCCTGGGTCCTCTATCAGGTCTGGGCCTTCATCTCCCCCGGGCTGTACCGCAAGGAGCGGCGATGGGCGGTTCCGTTTGTGCTCACCTCCGCCGGCCTGTTCATTCTCGGCGGCGTATTCGCCTACTTCGTGGCCTTCCGCTATGGCCTGACGTTCCTGCTAAGCATCGGGAACGGGAACCATGTCGAGCCGATGGTTTCCATCACCGAGTATTTCGATTTATTTGTGAACGTAATTCTCGGCGTCGGATTGGTTTTCGAACTCCCCGTCCTGATCTTCTTCCTGACATTGCTCAGAATCGTCAAGCCGGCGTTTCTTGTGCGGCACAGCCGCTACGCCATCCTGATCATCTTCATCATCGCCGCTGTAGTGACCCCGACGCCCGACGTTTTCAACATGATGCTGTTCGCGGTGCCGATGTGCCTGCTGTTCTATGTGGGTATCTTCGCCGGGTACTTACTAGTACTGCATCGCGAGAACCGGAGATTCCCGTGGCGTAAGGTCCTGACTATCGTCCTGCCCTTACTACTTCTTCTAGCCGTCGTGGGTTATATTGCTGTTACTAAGCATGTGATCAAACTAGTACCACATTGGCCCTTTCTAACTCGTTAGCTCTTTTTTGGTGGAACCGGGCCGCGGAACGGGTGTAACATCAAGTAGTCCGTTCACAATAGTTGTGTACTTAGTCGATAGTCAGACATGCTATGGACTTATTTAAAGCGATTCAGGAACTATACGCCGAGAAAGAGAGACTCGAGCGCGTAATCGCTTCGCTGGAGGAATTGCAGCGAAGTGCCGGTGCCGTTCCGGCTCTGACCGAGGGCGTCAAGCGCCGCGGCCGGAAGTTCATGGACCCCAAAGAACGCCAGGAAGTTTCCGACAGGATGAAGAAGTATTGGGCCGCCCGCCGTAAGGAGCGGCAGAAACACTTGTCGGGCCACGGCTCCTGAGCGTAGCGCCGGCGATCTTGTCGCCGGTGGGGTTGGCCGAACCGGAAAAAACACCGGCGACAAAGATCGCCGGCGCCACCTATCGGGTTTCCGGCTTCTTGAAGCACCACAACCAGTAATACTGGCTGCCGGCGTCGCGCTGATATCGCAACTCGAAGCCGCAACGTTCCGCCATCTCGCGCGCATCCCGCTCGCTAAACGAGACGCCCACCCAGGTATCGTCCGGCTTGGTTTCCGCCAGCGAGGATCCCTGCACCTGGAATTTGAAGAGTGCGCCGGGCCGCAGCAGGCGGCAGACCTCGCGCAGGTAACTCTCGATGATGGCGTGGCTGGGGATGTGCTGAAACACCATGCAGGAAAAAGCGAAATCGACTTGCGGTTTGGCGCCCAGGCCGAAGCGGTTCCACCAGTGTTCGCGCACCGCGCGGAGGTCCAGGCCATTGTTCCGGAATACGCGCACGTTGGGGAACCCGTCCACCGCGCGCCGGGCCTGGCGCACCATCCGGCGGCTGATATCCACGGCGTAGACCTGGCCGAAGAGGCCCGCCAGCGCGCGCGTGACGCGCCCGGCGCCGCACCCGATTTCGAGCACCCGCATGTCCCTCGGGTCGATGCCCTGGCAGACGTTGGCGAGGTCGTTCAGAATGTCCTCTTCGAGCGTGACATGGCCGGATTCGTAGAACTCCTCGTCGGACCAGCGGTCTTGGCCGGTGACCACGTAATAGCGCGCGTTTTCGCGGGCCCGTCGATCCCAATCCCGCCGCATGCGCCGGATCTGCCCGGTAATCCGCCAGACCGCCATTTGTTATATTGTAATTGGTGGCTCGAGTGGGCGACTAGCTCAATTGGGAGAGCGCTGCGTTCGCAATGCAGAGGTTGGGGGTTCGATCCCCCCGTCGTCCACCAATTCCAGACCGCCCGCTCCTTGTCGACCACCAAGCCGTAGACGCCGCTTGGCCATTGCCTATCTGCCCGCTGGTAGTATAATAATCTTGTGCGGATCAAGACATCTATCACACTTCCGGAGGACCTTCTACAGTGCATCGACCGGGCGGATTCGAACCGTTCCGCCTTGATCGAGCGGGCCACCCGCGCCTACCTCGCGCGGCTGGAGAAAGCCCGGCGAGAGGCACGGGACGCGGAGATCATCAACGCCAACGCCGGTCGTCTGAACCGGGAAGCCATGGACGTCCTTGAATACCAAGGCCTGCCGTGAGGCGCGGCGAGCTTTACCTGGTAAAGAAGCAGGGATCGCAGGATCCCAAGCGACAGCGCGTATTCCTCATTGTAAGCCGCCAGGCGCTGATCGAAACGAGGTTTTCTTCGGTGATCTGCGCGCCGGTCTACTCGCGGCACGACGGGCTCAGTACTCAAGTCCGAATCGGGATTGAAGAGGGCCTCAAGCGGGATTCCAGCATTCACTGCGACGAACTCGTGAGCTTACCGAAAGCCAGGCTCACGCGCTTCATCGGCCGGTTGAACGACGACAAAACCGAGGAACTGGATCGCGCCCTGGTGACGGCCCTCGATCTTCAGGAGTACGCCTGGGGTCAGCCAGTTGGCCCCGGACCGCGCGCCTAAACGGGCAAGCTAAAGCATGCCCCACCGCCCAAACAGAACGTCCCCTTCTTGTTTCGCAAATGCGCTACCATGACCCTTCCGGGGTGGACATCATGTTCCTGGCGGGTGGCAGATGAAGCTTACATTCTGGGGCGCGGCCGGCGAGGTCACCGGCTCGATGCACCTCGTGGAATCCGGCGGGCGGCGTTTTCTGCTCGATTGCGGACTGCACCAGGGCCGGCGGAAAGAGGCCGACCGCAAGAATCGAAACCTTCCGTTTCCGGGTTCCTCCATCGATGCCGTGGTTCTTTCACACGCCCACATCGACCATTCCGGGAACCTCCCCACCCTGGTGAAGAGCGGCTTCTGCGGTCCCGTCTTCTCCACTCCGGCCACCATCGATCTGTGCCACTGGATGCTGCGCGACACGGCGCATATCCATGAAAAGGACGCCGAGTTCCTGAACAAGCGGCTCGAGCACCGCAAGTCCATGGGCCTCGAAGACGGCCATGTGGAGCCGCTCTACACCATGGCCGATGCCGAGCGCACCCTGCCGCTGCTCGAGCCGGTTCCGTACCACTCCCAGCACATACTGGCCCCCGGGCTGAACTACGTGAGCTACGACGCCGGCCATATTCTCGGCTCCTCTTTCGTCGTGCTTCACGAAGCGTCCAACGGCTCCAGCGTGCGCCTGGGTTTTTCCGGAGATCTTGGCCGGCCGAACCTGCCCATCATCCGCGATCCCGAAAGCATGCCGCCCGCCGAATACCTGATCCTGGAGAGCACCTACGGAGGGCGTCTCCACAAGAGCGTCAGCCACGTCGTCAACAAGCTCGCCGACGTCGTGAACCGCACCGCCGGGCGCGGCGGACGCATCATCGTGCCGGCCTTCGCCGTGGGCCGCACCCAGCAGCTCGTGCTCCTGCTGCACCAGCTCGCCAACGAGAAGCGCATTCCCAGCATCCCCATCTTCGTCGATAGCCCGCTGGCGCTGAACGTCACCGAGGTCCACCGCGATCACCCCGAGTGCTTCGACGATGAGACCAGGGAGTACCTGTTGCACCACGAGGACCCTTTCGGCTTCGGGCGCCTGCGGTACATCCGCGAGGTGGCCGACTCCAAGAAGCTGAACGACCTGCACGGGCCTTTCGTGGTCATTTCGGCCTCCGGAATGTGCGAGGCGGGCCGCATTCTGCACCACCTGCGCAATAACATCGAAGATCCGCGCAATACCGTGCTCATCACCGGGTTCCAGGCGCAGGATACGCTGGGACGCAAGCTCGTCGAAAAATGGCCGGAAGTGCGGATTTTCGGCGAGCCCATGCGCGTCAGGGCGGAGATTTCGAGCCTGGACGAGCTGAGCGCGCACGCCGACCAGGGCGAGTTGATGGAATGGATCCGGCCGCTGGCGCCATCCCTGCGCCGGGTCTTTCTGGTGCACGGCGAGCCCCAGCAGTCCCAGACACTCGCCAAACTGCTCGATTCCACGTACAATCTGAGTGTGGCGATCCCAGCGCCCGGCCAGTCGTTCGATCTCGCTTAGGCGAAACCGAAACGCCCTCCGGGGCCATCTATACTGTAAGAAGCTAAAAGGAGTACGACAACGTGAGTCCCACACCGACCTATACGGAGCCGCAGCCGCAGCGCTCGCCTCTCCTCACCGCGCTCGTGGCCGGCGCTATCATCGCCCTCGTGGCCGCCAACATCTACCTCTACATCCAGATCGACCATCTCCAAACGGACTTGGCCAAGCTGGACCAGTCCGTCAAGACGGGGTTAACCAATCTGAGGGACGCCTCCTCGGTCAACACGGCCGCGCAGCAGCGCCACCTCGAGACCTTGAAAGCAGAGTTGGAGGCCTCCCAGACGCAGCTCCACGATCAGGCCCGGACCATGTCCGCCCAGGCCAAGGCCGAAGCCACGGCCCGCGCCGAGCAGTTGGCGCGCCAGATCGAAGCCGAGCAGGCCAAGGTGCAGCAGCAGGTCAGTTCCGAAATCAGCGACGTCAAGCAGTCCGCTACCGCCGCCAATTCCAAGATTGCCGATGTCTCCACCGATGTCGGTAACGTGAAGACCCAGGTCTCCGCCACGCAGGCCGAATTGCAGAAGACCATCGCCGACCTGAAATCCGTCACCGGCGATCTGGGGGTGCAGAGCGGCCTGGTGGCCACCAACGCCAAGGAACTGGCCGCCCTCAAGCGCCTGGGCGAGCGCAACTACATCGACGTCAAACTCGGCAAGACCAAGAAGCCGGAACGTTTCGGCGATATCACGCTGCTGCTCAAGAATGCCGACGTTAAGAAGAACCGGTACACCGTCCAGGTGATGGCGGACGACAAGCTCACCCTGAAAGAGAACAAGAGCATCAATGAGCCGGTCCAGTTCTACACCACCAAGGGTGGGCGCCTGCCGTACGAACTGGTCATCAACACGGTCGGGAAGAACGAGATCGTCGGTTACCTCTCGACCCCCAAGGAAACCATCGGAAGATAACCGGTAGGGGCCGGGCGTGCCCCATAAGCGCTAAGATAATAGTTGCTTTTTATTCGCTTTTGGTCTAAACTCAGACCATGCTTGGCGCTCAAGATGAAAACTGGCAAGTACTTACCACTCTGCTGCCCGAAGGC